>JARICB010000270.1 GCA_029264225.1 Nocardioides sp.
GACGATGCAGAAGGTGCAGGTGTTGTTGCAGCCGACCGAGATGGAGACCCAGGCGGCATAGGCCGAATCACGCTTGGTCGGCAGCGTGGAGGGGAAGACCGACAACGACTCGAGGATCTCGACCTGCGCCTCCTGCTGGGATCGCGCCCGGTCGAGCAGGGCCGGCAGCGAGCCGATGTTGTGGGTGCCGAAGACGACATCGACGTAGGGCGCCTTGGCAATGATCGTGTCGCGATCCTTCTGCGCCATGCAGCCGCCGACGGCGATCTGCATACCGGGTGTCTTCGCCTTCAACGGCGCCAACTGAGAGAGGTTGCCATAGAGCTTGTTGTCGGCGTTCTCCCGCACCGCGCAGGTGTTGAACACGATGACGTCGGCCTGCTCCTCGACCGGCGCCGCGACGTAGCCGGCATCCTCCAGCAGCCCCGAGAGTCGCTCGGAGTCGTGCACGTTCATCTGGCATCCATAGGTGCGGACCCGGTATGTGCGTGCTGCTACCTCAGCTACCTGCGTCATCACGGGTCAAGGGTACGGCGCGACACCCGCCACTTCTCCGCCCCTGTGGCGAGCGTGCGAATCGTCGCCACTGGTCCGCAACAGTCAGGTCACGTTTGCCCGACCCGAGGTTCTCATGTGGCTCAGGGCACACAGATCGCGTTAGGTTGCACGCCATGACCCCGTTGCAGCCCACGTCCACTCACGCCGGACGAGGCGAACCACTCGTCGTGCTCAGCGACGTGCAGAAGCACTTCGGAGCGTTGCACGCCCTCAAGGACATCGACCTGAGCGTGAAGCGCGGGGAAGTCGTCGTCGTGATCGGCCCGTCGGGCTCCGGCAAGTCGACGTTGTGCCGCGCGATCAACCGACTGGAGACGATCGACGCGGGCACCATCACCGTTGACGGGAAGCCGGTGCCGGCCGAGGGCAAGGCACTCGCCAACCTGCGCGCCGAGGTCGGCATGGTCTTCCAGAGCTTCAACCTCTTCGCCCACAAGACGATCCTGGAGAACGTCACGCTGGGCCCGATCAAGGTCCGCGGGCTGAGCAGGGCCGATGCCGAGACCAAGGGCCGCGAACTGCTCGAGCGCGTCGGTGTCGGCCAGCAGGCCGAGAAGTATCCCGCCCAACTCTCAGGTGGTCAGCAGCAGCGAGTCGCGATCGCCCGCGCGCTGGCGATGGAGCCCAAGGTGATGCTCTTCGACGAGCCCACCTCGGCCCTCGACCCGGAGATGATCAAGGAAGTCCTCGACGTCATGGTCGACCTGGCCAAGCAAGGCATGACGATGATCGTGGTCACCCACGAGATGGGCTTTGCCCGGACGGCGGCCGACCGGGTCATCTTCATGGCCGACGGCGGGATCGTCGAGGAGAACACCCCCGAGGAGTTCTTCACCAACCCAGCCTCCGATCGCGCCAAGGATTTCCTCGGCAAGATCCTCAAGCACTGATTCCGCTCACCAGAGTTCACACACAAGGGAGATGCAGATGCGCTTCATTCGTACCAAGGCCGTCATCGCGGCGACCGGGCTCGCGTTGTCACTGGCCGCCTGTGGCGACGCCGGCTCCGATTCCGATTCCGTCGACGTCGACGTCTCGGAGGACGTCAGCTTCGACGCCGGCACCTACATGAAGACCCTCGCCGACCAAGGCACGATCAACGTCGGGGTGAAGTTCGACCAACCCGGCCTCGGCTTCAAGGAGACGGGCACCGACATCCCGACGGGCTTCGACGTCGACATCGCCAAGATCCTGGTCGCCAGCCTCGGCATCGACCCGAACGACACCGCCAAGGTGAAGTACATCGAGACGATCTCCGACAACCGTGAACCATTCCTGGAGAGCGGCAAGGTCGACCTGGTCCTCGCCTCCTACTCGATCACCGACGAGCGGCGTGCCGTCGTGGGCCAGACCGGCCCTTACATGGTGACCGGGCAGCAACTGCTCGTGCCCGAGGACTCCGACGCCGAGGGTCCTGAGGATCTCGCCGGCAAGGAGGTCTGCTCCGTGACGGGCTCGACCTCGCTCGAGAACGCCAAGGCCCAGGGCATGAAGCCGGTCGGCTTCGGCACCTACAGCGAGTGCGTGGACAAGGTCCTCGACGGCACCGTCGAGGCGATGACCACCGACGGCACCATCCTGCTCGGCTACGCCGCACAGAACGAGGGCCAGCTGAAGGTCGTCGGCGAGCCGTTCTCCGAGGAGCGCATCGGGGTCGGCTACCCCAAGGACCACCCGGAGATGTGCCAGTGGATCAACGACACCCTGGAGAAGGCCAACGAGGACGGCAAGTGGGCCGAGGCCTTCGAAGCCAACCTGGGCGGCTCGGGTGCGGAGACCCCGGACTTCCCCGAGCTCGACGCCTGCGACGCCTGATCTGACATCACCATGCGCAGATCCGGGCCCGCCGCTCGGCCGGCCCGGATCTGCGCCCCGCAACCGAGAGGAATGGCGTGAACGCCGTACTCGACAGCCTTCCCGAGTTCTTCCGGGCCTTCGGCTACACCGCTCTGCT
>JARICB010000274.1 GCA_029264225.1 Nocardioides sp.
CACGCGCCAAGCGTCTTCGGAGGCGACGAGCACGTAGGAGGCCTGTTCGGCCTCGGCGGGGCTGCGGGTCACCTTCACCTGCATCGTGGTCGCCTTGGCGGCGTGCTTCACCTGTGCAAGCAGCACGCCTGGCTCCGCGTCAGCCATCCGCTCCATCTCTGCGACGCGCTCAGCGGCCACCGACTTCTCCGTCGCTGGGGCATGACCACCGCATGCGCTCGCCAGGAGCGTCAGGGAAGCAGCCGATGTTGCGATCCTCGTGAGACTCATGGGCCGAGATTAGTGGGCTGGACCCATATCTGGGGTGCAACTTCTGTGCCACGTGGTCTCAACGAGGCACAGGGCGTGACTTCAGCTCCAGTGCCGCCGCACGACGGTGCTGGCCGCGAACGGATCCGCGCCACGCTGGGCAGTCAGAATCCCGACGCCGACGGGAGAGCGAGTGAAGATCGGCGGCCCCCCGCCGATCCACCACCCCCACGCATCGGCGTAGGCCCTGGCCCACTTCTTGTGTCGCCCCAGGGCCGTGGGGACGGCGTGCCAGACCTCGCCGTCCGGCACGAGCCGTCCCCTGGCGGCCTGACGCGCCCGCTCGCCGGAGATCGGGCCGGGTGCGACCACGCTGCGCGAGACGACATACCTCGGATCGGCGACCGGCGAGACCGCCTCGTCGAGGGCATTCGTGAACAGCAACGAATGCTCCTCGGCGACGCCCACCACCCGGCAGCGGTAGCGGCCCTCGTGGTCGATGTCGACGCGCACAGCATCAGCGCCGACCGGCAGGAGCCCTGCCGCGTGGAGGGCATCAGCGACGGCGTTCGCAATTTGGCTCACACTCGGTGGCTGGCAGGCAGCGAGAACCAGGCTGCGGCCGTACGCCGTGCTGGTGCGACGGTGCAGGAACCACGCGAGTGCGAGGATCACCGGAGCCCCAGCGAGCAGCGCGGCGTGCTGGGTGAGCAGCCCACCGACTCCGGCAATGAAGGCCGCCATCAGCAGCGACCCCGGCAGCAGCCGCCCGGGCCGGACCGGCGCGGAGGCCCGCAGGTCGAGAGTGCCGTCGACGGGAACAACGGCTGCCGGTTCGAGGGACGCTCCGAAGACAGCCGGGTCGGTCGTGCGGATCCGCAAGGTGTGGACGAGCTGATCGACGTAGGGCTCTCCGATCCGCCACCGCCCGCGGATCTCCTCGCGTTGCTGGGCCCGAACCAGCATCCTCGCGTTCACCGCGTCGAACTCGGCAACCTCCGGTGGCGCGAACGGTGAGAGGGCCGGATCGATGTGGGCCACGCCGTCCACGATGTCGCCGTCGTCGTCCACGGCCAGAAAACCGTGGTGCTTGCGAACCAGGCGATCCCAGTCGTTGTGACCCTTGGGGTGGTCGTCGGCGACACAGACCACCGACCAGTTCAGCGCCACCTTCTCCTCCCAGTCCGGGTCGACGCGCAACGCCCGTCCACGCGTCTGGATCACGGCCGTGGTCGTGGTCGCGGCACTCAGATCGATCAGGCCGGTGATCCGGCGAGCGTCCCAGCCCTCGCCGAGCAGTCCCCTGGTCCCGACCAGGACCTGGCTATGGCCGGCCTGGAAGAAGGCGGTCACCACCGGCACCCAGGTACGGCTGCTCCAGGGGCCGCTCAGTTGCGCGATGCCCTCACCCAGTTCCTCGATCAACAACTGGTCGGCGCCGCGCAGCCCCTGCCCCAAGGCGTAGGCCTGCAGCCGTTCGAGCGTGCCGGAGGCTCCAGCCACGGTGCTTCCGGTCACCATCAGCGGCGAGAGGGCTGCTGTCTGCGGGTCAGCCACCAGTCCGATCAGCACCGAGTGCGCCGAACCCGACTGCTGGTCGATCACCCCTTGCAGATCGGCGGGCAGGGTGGCGCTGGCTCGCTCGTGGTCGCAGAGGACGAGGCTCCGCATCCGTTCACCCAGCGCCGCATGCTCGTGCAGGGTGATCTCGACGGCTGCACTCGTCTTGGCCGCCGATCGGGCCAGCACCCGGTCGACCGGGGTGCGTCCGCGGCGGATGCCGCGCTTGGTCCACTGGAAGCCCACGGATGGCAGCGCCCGACGTACGGCGGCAATCACCTCGTCATCGCGTTCCTGGCCGCTACCTGCGAGACCCCTGCGGATCCAGTCGTCGATCAGCATCGCCCAGTCATCCGGGGTCGGGTCGTGACGGTGCTGCTCGTGGATCGCCGCTCCGTGCGGTAGCGCGAGCAGGTCGATGTGGTGCATCCGCAGCGCAGCGTCACAGAGCTCAGGGTGCTTCCGACTGAGGTCGACCCACGGCATGTCCACGGAAAGGAACCGCAGGTCGAGCCAGGTCAAGAAGCCGGTGCTGCCGAAGTCGGGTGCACTGAGCTGGGTCACCAGCTCGCGGAACCGTTCCGCACCGGCACGGAGCCACTCCCGCTCACTCCGGGTCGGGGTCGTCAGCCACACCATCTCCGCGAAGGGGGCCAGGTCTCCCTCACGCACCACTGCCGGGATCGATGCCTCGTAGACGCTCCGGCCGAAGAGCCCGTCGACGAGAGCCAATTGGTCGGGTGTCAGCGCCTCGGGTGGGGTGGCTGTCAGGCCGAGCACCCGCGCCTGCGGCAGCTCGGCAAGCAACTCCGCCAGCAGCCGGCCCCACACCTCCAGCAGGTGGTGACACTCATCGAGGATCAGCAGGATCGGGCCAGCTGCGCGTAGTTCGGCGACCAGGGCGCGCCCGTTGTCGTGCAGACGGGCGATCAGTGATGTCTCCTCGCCTTCGTCGTCGACCTCCGCGTCGGCGTCAAAGACGGCCAGGGATTGATACGTCAGCGCGGTCAGGGCATGACTCAGTGACCGGTCGGTGCCGGCATCGAGTCCGAAGTCGCTGCCCTGTTGTGCCCACTGTGACTGGATCGCGGTGTTGGGGGCGAAGACCACCGCGCGTGCGACACCGGGAACTCGGCCTACGCCCTCCAGTCCGAGCCGGGTCTTGCCGGCTCCCGGTGGCAGCACCACCCAGCAACGGGTGTGGTTGTTGGCCCACGCAACCTCCAGGGCTGCAAGCGCTTCCTGCTGGTGCCTGCGCAGCGGAGGTGGCGCCGCAGGATGTGGAGACATCCGGGGAGCCTAGTGGCCGCCTCCAATCGTCCGCCCCGAACGTCTCCCAGTTGCGAGTCAGGGTGCGAAGGCCTCTGTGTCCCCGACGAGCCGCTCCCACAGCGAATCCTTGATCTGATCCAGCGCGGCCGGGGCGTAATGTTCCCGGTCGCGCCAGACCGGCAGGTCGCCGAGGAGGGGCTCGCACAGCGGCGCCGCCGGACACATCAGATCGTTGATGGAGACCGCGGCGGTATCGGCGCGTTGGACCCCAAGGGTGCGGATGAACGCTGCCGAAGGCGGCGGCTCAAGGGGCGTCGGCACCCGACACTCGGCGGTGGTGGTGGCCACAGCGAGACACTCCAAGGGCGCGGGCAGCTCTCGTGGCACTTGGATGATCGGCTCGATTATGACGGCACTGGCTCCGCTGGCGGCGACTTCGTCAAGGGTCGATTCCTGGGCGTCGAGGTTGAAAGCGTCGAGTTGCTCCGCTGTCAGTCCGGAATCCTGTAGGTGGTGTCCGCGGTCGCGAGGCAGTTGCAAAAGCACGACAACGTCGACGTCCAGGTCTCGCAGGATCGTGTCGTAAAGATCGTCGCGGTGGGCCGCGCAGCGTTGCCCGACCACGCCGAGCGTGCTCTCGATCCGGCTCAGGTGGTGCTGCCACGGACAGCCGTTGGCGATCTGCAAGGACAGCGTGAAGTCGTGCTCGCGGGCCAGTTGTTGGAGCACGGGGGCGATCATGCGGGCGTTGCTGTCGCCGATCAGGGCGACGTTGAGACCACTGTCGCCGGTCTCGACGAGGCAGGAGGTCAGGTCGTCGGGTGTGCAGTAGGTGTCGTCAGGACCCTTGTCGTCGGCGTACACCCGCCAGTCCACGTCCCTCGGGACCACTTGACCCGAATCGCTACCGACAGGACTGGGCGTCGCGGCCAGCGAGGGACGGACGCTGGAGCCAAGCAGTCCGGGCGCTACGACCAGGGCCGCCGCGACCGACGCCGCCAAGCCCACGGTCACGGTCTGCGGGGCCCACTGCCCGAGCCTGCGCGACCGCCGGATGGGGTGTTCCAACACCTCGAACGACAGGGCTGCCAACCCCGTCGCCAGCCCTGTGGTCAGCGCCGCGATGATCCACGGCGAGGTGTCGAAGAACTCCAGCAGGATGAGTATGACCGGCCAGTGCCACAGGTAGGTGCCGTAGGAGATACGCCCGAGGTAGACCGGCAGCGGTCGGCCCAGCAGCAGCGCGAGCGGCTGGCGCTCCGCGAGCATCAGCCCCAGGATCACGGCGACCGAGGCGCCGGTGGCGATGAGTCCCCGATTGCTCGG
>JARICB010000277.1 GCA_029264225.1 Nocardioides sp.
ATGACGGTCGGCCCGGTCTTGGCATAGCGCAGCCGTCGGGTCTCCCCGCCGAGGATGGTGACAAGTTCCTCGTTGACGATCTTGATGACCTGCTGGGCCGGGTTCAGCGCCTGGCTGACCTCGGAACCTCGCGCTCGTTCCTTGACCGCGGCCACGAACTCCTTGACCACCGGCAGGGCGACGTCGGCCTCGAGCAGCGCGATCCGGATCTCACGTGCGGTCGCGTCAATGTCGGCCTCGGAGAGCCGACCCTTGCCACGGAGATTCTTGAAGGTATCGGCGAGCCGGTCGGAAAGAGTGGCAAACAACGTGGAGTCAGTCCTTGGGGATGCGCGAGACAGCGGTCGGTTCAGCCTACTTGGTCTTGCGCTACTCACGTGAGGGCGGCGCGAACGGCGTGGGCCGCCTCGGCGGCTCGCTCGTCGCTGAGACGGCCGGCGGCGTGCTCCTGAAGGTAGAAGACGTCCACGGACTGCGGCCCGACCCTGGACAGGTGTGCGGAGCGAACGGAGATTTTGTGGGCGGCCAGCGCGGCACACACCAGATGTAGGCCGCCGGGTCGGTCGTCCATCCGCACCTCGAGCACCGTCGAGCGCCACGACTCCTCGGCTCGGACGGCGACCAGTGGCTCCAACCGACTCCCGCCAGGCCCTACCAGCCGCCGTGTTGCACTCCCGCGGTCAGCACTCACCACGGCAAGTCGCTCTCGCAGCACGACCGGGTCCGGGTCGACCTCGTCCACCTCCCAGACCGACACCCCTACGGGCCCGCTCGGATGGTCCTGGGCCCACACCCGCGCCGATCGCACCCCTACGCGCACCAGGGCCAGCGTGGCCGCCACGTCGGCCAGCAGCCCGACCCGGTCGGGTGCCACTACCGTGATCCGTGCCCCACCGGGGGATGTGTCAACGCCTATCCAGGTCTGCCCGCGGCCCACCTCTGCGGGCACATCAGCCCACTCGTGCAGCTCGGCAACCGCAGGACCGCCGGCACGCTCGAGTGCCCGCTCGGCCAGCCGCGTGACCAGTCCAGCGCGCCAGGATGACCAGGCCTTGCTCGCCGTCGCCCGGGCGTCGGCCTCCGTCAGGGCGAGCAGCAGCTGCAGCGCCTCGGCGTCCGGCACGAGCGCGAGCAGCGAATCCACGGTCGCCGGGTCCTCGGGGTCGCGTGAGGTGGCCAGCTGCGCCAACAGCAGGTGGCGGCGTACGAGCAGCGCGATCAGTTCCACCGCCCGGTCGTCGAAGCCCATCCGTTGAGCGACCGTCCGCGCCACTGGCTCGCCGGCCACCGAGTGATCGGTGAACCCGCCCTTGCCGATGTCGTGCAACAGGGCGCTGACCAACAGCACGTCGGGCCGGGCCACCCGACGGATCAGGACCGAGGCTTCGATACAGGTCTCGATCAGGTGCCGATCGACCGTGAACCGGTGGACGATCGAGGCGTGTGGCAGCAGTCGGACCGGTTCCCACTCCGGCAGCAGCAGAGTCAGCGCGCCTGTCTCCTCGAGGGTCTCCCAGACCCCCTGGAGGCCTGGGCCGGACGCCAACAGCTCGACCATCGCGTGGCGCGCCTCGATCGGCCAGGGATCTGGCAGCGGGGCACACTCGCGTGCCAGCCTGCTGGCGGTCGCTGGCGCGAGCACGGCGTCACGGGTCGCCGCCGCTGCGGCAGCGCGGAGCAGCAGCACGGGATCTCGGTCTGGGCGAGCCCGGGTATCGAGCACCACCTCACCGCGGGACAGGGCCAGGCCGGACCCGATCGGCTCCAACGCAGGCGTGCGTGCGCTGCGCACCGACGTAGGCCGCGCCAGCACGGCCCCTACCCGGCGCCAGGTGAGCCGCGAGAGATGGGTCATCCGGCGGCCGAGTTCGCGGACTCGACGTTGCGCCGCCAGCGCGTCGGGCAGTTCGAGTCCGACCGCGAGGCGGTCCCAGAGCTCGGGGACCACCCGGTCCGTAGGGCGATGCGTCTCGGCATGCAGCAGGTCGCGGAAGTCGAGCAGCGCCTGCCTCGATCGCTCCAGCTCCGGACTCGACACGTCGACCAGCCAGGTGGACCCCAGCGCCTTCAGCACGGTGGCGTCGCGCAGCCCGCCCTCCGCCTCCTTGATGTCGGGCACCGAGACGTGCGCCAGTTCCCCTACGACCGCATGCCGCTTGGCCACCAGGGAGCGCACCTCCGGCAACCGACTCCGGGCCTCACGGCGCCAATCCGCCAACACCGTGGTGCGCAGACGCAGGCTCAAGTGCGGGTCTCCGGCCAGATGCCTCACATCGAGCAGCCCGAGGGCGACCTTCACATCGCCGGCGGCGGCCGCCACCATCTCGGGTAGCGACCGCACCGAATGGTCGAGCCGGGCCCCGGAGTCCCACAGCGGATACCAGAGTTGCTCGGCCACGCCGCCCGGATCGACACCGATGTCGTGGACAAGCACTACGTCCAGGTCCGAGAAGGGTGCCAATTCCCCGCGGCCGTAACCGCCGACCGCAACGAGGGCCACGCCCACCTCGGGGCCCTCGCAGGCGGCGTACGCCGAGCGACACAGCTCGTCGGCCGCCGTCGTGCGGGCCTTCCGTTCGCTCGCAGTCACCTTCGCCTCATGGGCGCAACCATGCGGGTCCCGCGTTTCACCGCTGCACCCACGTTGTTTCGGCTAGGTAACACCCCCCACCGTCGTCGTTCTCCGGTCGAACGATCAGCCCCGCCGTATGGTGGAGTCACCACAACGCATCACTCGGGCCTGTCGTTCTTGATCTGCATCAGGAGGTTCTTCGCCCATGGATGTCTCGCCCCCGAGCGGGCCTCGCAGCAGCGACGGAGTACTCGTGATCCGAGCCGTGGCCACCGGCGAGGGCCAGCACCTGTTCCGGATCAGCGCTGTCGCCGATCCCGGAGAGTCCCCCGCCAACTCCGCACCCCCGGCATCCTTTACGGCGACCGATCCGGACGAAGTCGTGACCAGAGTCCGCGCCTGGCTCGACTCCCTGACTCAGCGGCCAGATTGATGGCGCGGCGCCGCGGCCACCTCCGGCGTACTGTCCACCTCCGCGGAGAGCACCTCAGCGCCGAGGTCGGCGACGACCAGCGACTCCAGGTCGGCGAGTGCTGCCTCCTCCCCGTCGCCTCGGTGACTGCGCGGGGTAGGCGCACCGTCGTTCACCGCCGGAGGAGTTCGCAGCAATGTGGCCTGCTCGGCCATCCACACCCGAAGTTCGTCGATGGACGCCTCCGAAAGCCTGCGGGCATGCTCGTCCATCACGACCAACTGGAAGGCCAGTGAGGAACTGCGGCAACCCTCGCACGCCGCATTGACGGCCATCGCCCTGTTGTTGGGGATCGCCGCTGGCAGGCCGCGCAGCACCACGACCTGGACCGAGAGCGCCGTGGCCGAGCAGCTCTGGCACTCCTTCGCCCAGGCGATTGCCGCATTGTCGAGCTGGGCCTGCCCGGCCCGGGCGACGTAGACGACCTGCAGTGCGGCACTGTCGCCGCTGCACCCGTCGCAGGTCGCGGAGCTCGTGGCACTGGCATCGGCCTTGACATCGCGGTTGCGTGAGGACACGGCCGCGAAGGCGTCGTCGACGACGGCCGGCAGCGCCGCCGACGGCTGGGCACTGGCCACGAGGTCGAGGTCGCGTCGACCCGTATCGGGGTGCGCCGCTGACGACGATCCGGTGGCGCCCGCCAACAGAACTCCCAGCACGGCGTACGCGGCGACCGCTCCGCGCTTCACGGTCGTACCTCCAGTCGTGCGAAGTTGTCGGCGACGGCGGCGGCGATCTCCACCATGCTGTCCCTGGTCTTGCGATTGAGATCTGACATGTCGGTCTGTGCTCCCTGCTCGAGGGTGTCGTCCCACGGGACGCTCACCACGTGTTCACATCGCTTCTCGAAGTGACGGCGCATCAGGTCGGGCGGTGCGCCGCCGTGGCGTTCTGCGTTGATGACCACGACGGTGCTGGAGACCAGCTCGCCGTAGCCGTGCTCGTCCATCCAGTCCAGCGTGAGAGCAGCAGCCCGGCCGCCGTCCAGGCCGGGCCGGAGCACCAGGACCACCTGGTCCGCTTCGGCCAGGAGGCCCTGGTTGGCGGAGTCGAGGATGCCCGTCCCTGTGTCGAGCAGGATCAGGTTGTAGTAGTGGTCCAGCAGGTCGATCAGCCGGTGATAGTCGGTGCGCCCGAGCGCCATCCCGATGCTCGGGTCGTCGTCGGAGGCGAGCACCTCCAACCGCGACTCAGTGGCTTGCGAGGTGTAGCCCCGCAGCGCCGCATAGCTGTCGATGTCGTCGATGTCGCGCAGCACGTCGGTGACGTTTCGATCATGGGGCGGCGCCACCCGGTGTGCGAGGTTGCCCGCGTCGGGGTTGGCGTCCACCGCGATCACCCGGTCGCCGCGAAGCATCGCGAACGTGCTGCCCAGCGCCAGTGCGATCGTGGTCTTGCCCACCCCACCCTTCCGGCTCATCACCACGACCCGCCGTGATCCGTCGATGGGCGTGCGCAGCCTGCGCCTGAGTTCCTCCCGCTGCCGCTCCTGCCTGCTCGGGCCGGGGTTGTAGGCGTGCGCGGTGCCCCGGTAGATGGCGCGTCGCCACCCGTGGTCGGGGATCCAGACGTGCGGTCCCCGCATCCGAGCGTCGGTGAAATCTGCCGCGGACAGCGCCGGTAGTGGACCTTGGGCGACCACGTCCGGCGCGGCGCCGAGGGTCATGGATTCCTTCTCCGGTCGGTTCCGTCGCGACAGCCGGCTCTGGAGCCAACGAGCCGCGATCGTGCAAAGGCGCCACAGCACGACCGCCATCCCCACGAGCGGGATCAGGATCAATACCGACGACAGGATCGCCAGGATCATCGCGAGCCAGTCCTGTCGCCGCCAGGCGACGTCGAGTACCGCCCACTGGAGTTCGAGACCTGCTCGCCCGCGGGCGACGAACTCCGGCATGCTCCAGATCGCCCAGACGAGGGCGAAGAGCAGCAGCGGCACCACGGACACCACCCATCCGGTCACGAGCCGGCGGGCATAGGGACGCAGCTCGAGCACCTTGGGTTCGGGCGGACGCCCGGGCCGCAAGCTGCGCAGCACCGGGCCGACCCGCGCGAACAGATCGGGGACACCGGCGAGGTCGGCCAGCACGTAGTAGCCGTCGAAGCGCACCACGGGGATCAGCTGTTGCACCATCTGGATCTGCATCACCACAGCAGTGAGCAGCAGCACGCCGCTCCCGGTGGCGGCATGACCGGCCGCCAGCGCCAGTACGCACAGCACGTTGAAGTGGAGACCACCGAGATCTGTACGGATCCGACCACCCCGGCCGAGCCGGTAGGAGTCGGTGACGTCGGTGTAGAACGCCGGGAAGACGATGTAGATCCCGACGCCGATCTCACCGGGCATCGCCCCGCCGTATCTGCACGCCGCCGCGTGCCCGAGCTCGTGCACGACAGCACCCAGGGTCAGCAGAGCGTAGATGAGCAACGCGCGGGTCGGGTTCGCGAACAGCTCCGTCACTGCCCCCCAGAAGTCTCCGGTGAACCACAGGTTGAGGTCCGCGATGACCAGAGCCGCGAGGACAAGGCCGACCACCGGCGGCCAGAAGGCCGGCGTGAGCCAGCTGGCCAGACGCCTCGTCCAGCGCGCCGTGATGAGCGTCCCCTTCGCGGTGAGCGAAAGCAGTGGTTGCGCTCGCGGCGGTCGGAGCGGCTCAGCGTCCTCGTCGAGCAGGACCAACCCCATGGGTTCGAGGCGGGTGGTGATGAGGTGCTCGAGCCCCTCCGTCGTCAGCGTCCGTCCGTACGCCGCGCTGACGGCCTGCGCCACCTCCTGCGAGGGGCGCGGCGGCTCGACATGCAGAGCGACCAGGTGGAGCAGCTCGGAGAGCTGGACCACCTGGTCGTCCGTACGTCGCACGAGGTAGGCCGTATCCCGAAGGCCGGACCCCTGGACGGGCCCGAGGAACTGCAGGCCCGCGGCTCGACGCCAACGCCACTCGGGCGTGGGTGGTGGGGCGCACGGGTCGTCAGTCTCAGGATTCATCGCTCTGGTGTGCTCTGGGTGTCGGTAAGGAATGAGGACGACGGGTGCGCCAGAGCAACACACCCGCCGCCTGGTCGGTGGCCCTGGTCGTCAGGGCATCTGCACCGAGGCGAGGTACTGCATCGCGAGCGCATTGGCCTGCGAGTTGATGGTGGCTGCGTTCACGGAGATGGCGAGGTTGACCCCCACGATGTTCGTGACGTTGACACAGGCGAATTGGCAACTCAGCGTTTCGCGACGAGGTAGGGCAACGGCCGTCTCTGCATCGAGTTCGCGCACCGCGATCTCTGGTCGTCTGGACATTCGGTTCACCTCCCTCCGCTGGCTCATGTGCGGGAAGCGTGGCCTCCACCAAGAGGCCACGCTTCATCGGATCACCCCTGGGAAACCGAGATCGTCTGCACGGCGGCGCTGTTCGCCATCGAGTAGAAGGACGCGGCGTTCAGGGCCAACGACGAGTTGGACGCCATGATTGAGGCCCAGTTCGTGTTGCCGAAGGTGAGCGTCTCCCGGGTGGGCAGAAGCTCGGTGAGCTCGCTGTCGAGCTCCGTGATGGTCAGTTCCTTGCGCATGTCATCACCTCCCCGGTTGCGCTTCGACATGACCCGACCCATCACACCGGCGCGGCGTGACTCCTGCGTGACAAGACCCACGGAGCCGGGACGACCGGGGGACGATCATTTTCAGCGACGGAGTGCATCCCCCATCTTGGGGACGTCCGTCCCTTTCGTCGGTCCGGCGCCAATGGTTCTCCTACGTTGGTCGGTGGCTTTCCGGACAGGTCCTGCGACGGGCCCAATGTCAGGAACCCCCAGGCCATCCGGGAAGGATCTACGGGGAGGCGTAGATGCCAGAGCACGGGCAACCGCACCAGGTCGGCGCCAGACTGCGCCTGCTGGGTCTGTGGCGCCTGACCCACAACGACAACGACATCCACCTCGATCACCGCGAACAGCGCCTGACCGCGCTGCTGGGGCTGAACGGGCGACGGATGCGGCTCCAGGTGGCCGGGACACTGTGGCCCGAGAGCACCGACGAACGTGCGCTGGCGAGCCTGCGCCGGGCCGTCCTGCACACGCAACGGCGCAGCCCTGGAGTGTTGGTGGCGGACCGGACGACGGTAGGGCTTGACCCGGCGGTCCAGGTAGATCTCGACGAATTCAAGGAGTCGGCCAGGACGATCACGCACGACACTCGTAAGGGCGTCGGGAGCCGGGCTGCGGCGATCCTGGAGAGTGACACGCTGCTGCCGGGCTGGTACGACGATTGGCTGGTCCTGGAGCGGGAACGACTCGAGCAGCTGCGTCTACGAGCGCTCGAGCGGCTCGCTCGCCATGCCCTGGAACAAGGTGACCTGGACCTCGCGATCGAAGCCGCCACTGCGGCCAAGAGGGTCGAACCGCTGCTCGAGCCAGCCCGCGAAATCTCTATTCGGGCCCACCTGGCACAGGGGAACCTGCTCGGCGCGGCCCGCGAGTTCCACAACTACCGCGACTCGCTCTGGTCGGAGCTGGGGGTGGCACCTTCCACTGTCCTGCACGATCTCGTCGCGCCGGCGCTGCGGGCCGGGACCGGCATTCCGGGGCCTGCCTTTGCGCCTGGGGCGCCTCTTCCGCGACGTACTGGCACCGCTGCGACGACGGCCGTCCGGCGACGTGAGGACCGGTCGTGAACCGCGCTCTGGCCCGCGCAGATGGCACCGGCACTCTCTGGCTCGATGGGGCCGCGCACGGTCCGGAGGTGTCGGTCTCCGAGCACGACCGGCAGGAAGCCCTGAGGGTCCTGCTGCTCCTCGCCGGACAGGCGGCCCATCGGGCGGGTGCCGCCCTTCCGGTGACCACCTTGGCCGACGACGGCGCCATCGAGGCGCACTTCGTGGTGCAGCCCGATGGCACCCACTTCACGATGGCGCCGTTCGTACCACTCCGGCCCAACGTCGACGCGAAGCTGGCGCCGTCGCTGAAGCCGAATCGCCCTCGTCGATTCACGACCGTGTTCGTACTGCTCACCCTGACGGGCGTCGGCCTGGCCGGGGTCGGTCTCACTACCCTCGCCGGAGATCGCGGGGCGCCCGAACGGGGCACGGTCGAGCAGTCGCGCTCCCTCACGCACGCCCGGCCAGCAGCGCCGAGCGAGACACCCGCTGGAGGGAACGCTGGCGGGCTGATCGACGCCCACGCTGTCAGCACCACACCGGGGCAGCTCACGATCCACGTCGTTTCCAGCGGTAGTCCCGGCACATTGGTGCTTGTGGTCGTGCACGGGCTCACCACCATCACGAGGCATCCGCGGCCGACCACCGGCGTCGGTCGCTACGTCGCGCAGTTCCCTCGGCTCGAGCCGGGCCGTTGGAGCTGGGAGGTGCGCGCGAGGTACGCCGTCGGCGTGCGCGGGTCAGTTCTCGTGACCGCACCCGCACCTCCCCGACGGGTCGCGACATCGGTGCCGCCGAGCCCACCTCGCCCGGCCGCTATCCCTTCATCCACCCCGGCACCTACCCGCCCGCCTCCCCGCCCGTCCGGTCAGCCGACCCCCGGCCCTGCCTCCGCGCCGCCCAGCCAGCCAGCATCCTCGCCGGTGCCCTCGCCGAAACCTCCACCAATCAGCCGGCCGCCGAGCCAGCCCACCGACCCCGACTCGGGTCCACCCCCCACACCCCATGGCCGCGTCGACCCCGGAGGCCCACGATGATCCAGCCAACGGTCGCCCGTCGACGCACCTCGACGCCCACCGACCGACGCGGCCAGCCCCGAGTCGTGGCTACCTTCGTCTGTACCGCCGCTCTGGCCCTCGCCTGTGTGCCGCCCGGTGACGCGACAGCGGCGAGCCCGCCGGGTTACCGCCCGCACACGAGTCTCAGCGCCGCGGACCGGGGCCGCCCCCAGGCCGGCTTCCGGATCCGACCCACGGAGCGGGCCGCGGGGGGCTGGATCGGCGGACGAGTGCTCGGCGGTGACGTGGTCTACCGCATCGAACCGCGGGCCCATGACCGGCGGAGCCGCTACCAGTCGACGATCGCAGTGGACCATCTCGACGGTCCCCGGCAGCCCGCGCCGCGCGCCGTGGCCCGGGCTGCGTGGGTGCTGTCGAAGTACGGCGCCTACGACCAAGACATCCAGGCCGCGGCCGTCGATGCGGTGACCTACCACCTCCTGGTGGGCGGCCGGTGGCGGATCGGTCGCCGTGCGGGCAGCGCCCGGATCAGGCAGACCGGCCCGGATCGGCGTTACGTCAGGTCCTACGCCCGGATCATGCTCGCGAAGTCGCAGGAGCAGGCCGGGCCCTACCGGGTCAGCCTCGATGCGGGCGCACCGGCCGCAGCCAGCACTTCCGCCCGCGTCTCCGCGTCGGTCGTCGCCACGCACACGGCTGCGCCACTGAGTGAAGTGCCCGTCACCTTCCAGGCACCAGGCTCGGAGCCCGTAACGGCCTACACCGATCGCGTGGGCACCGCAGAGGTCTTCCTTCCCGTGCTGGTCGGCGCCACCCATGTCACGGCCACGGTCGCGTCGGTGCCGTCCTGGCGGCTTCAGGTGCGCCGGGCTGCACGGCGGGGCGCCTCGGACGTCGCAGTGGCCGGGACGAAGACCACGCTCACCTCGAGCGGCCTTCTCGAAGGAGTCGGCGAGCAGAGCGTGAGCATCGCGGCGACCGCGCCCGTGACTCTCACCTCGGAGCCGCTGGGGGCGACGGTGAGCCTCAGCGGTGGATCCGGTGCCCGGGACGTGCGGATACGTCTCCACGGGCCGAGTGCCACGGCCGCCGACGCGTGTGGCGCCGTGGCACGACTCGATACCGCCACGACCTGGGCCGAGGGCAGCCATCCGGTGCCCGCGTTCACACCCTCCTCGACCGGCTCGGGCTACTACGCGTGGTCGGTGAATGCCGGCGCGAACCGCTACACCAACGCGGCCGTGGCGTGTGGGCCCCCGGTGCGCGTGCAACGGCAGGGAACCCTGACCAACCTCAGTTGGACACCGTTCGACGCGACGAGTGGGTCCCTCAAGGTGACGCTCGGTGGGTTCGATCGCGCCGAGAACCATCGCCTCACGTTCGAGCTCTTTGGCCCATTCCCCGCAGGGCAGCCCGGTCGCTGTGACGCAGCCGCCGCTGCCGCTTCGGACTTCTCCGTCGACGGCAACGGGTCACCGACCTCGGGTCTCTTCACCGTGCAGACGGGCTACACCTACGCCGCCCGCGCACGCCTCGCCGAGGGCGAATTCGTGCGCGGCGCCGCAGGCGGCTGTCTGGTCTTCGGCAGCTGAGTGGCCCATGGCCCACGGCTCAGAGCGCCGCCTCGTCGGTGTCGCCGGTGCGCACCCGCACCACCGTCTCGACCGGGCTGACCCAGACCTTGCCGTCGCCTATTCGGCCCGTCTGCGCGGTCTTCACAATGATCCCGACCACGCCTTCGGCATCCGCATCGTCGACCACGATCTCGATGCGGATCTTGGGCACGAGGGCAATGTCGTACTCCGCCCCCCGGTAGACCTCCGTGTGCCCCTTCTGTCGGCCATAGCCGCTGACCTCACAGACCGTCATACCGGTGACGCCGAAGGTCTCGAGAGCCTCCCGGACGTCTTCCCACTTGTGCGGCTTGATGACGGCGGTGACGAGCTTCATACGTTGGCTCCTACGGTCTCAGAGTTGCGGGAGGTGTCTGCGGTGCCCGTGGTGCTGGTCCAGGGCGCTGGTGAGGTCAGGCTGCGGCGTACACCGGAGGTGCCCACCAGGTCGTAGGCAGACTCGCCGTGCTCGACAAAGTCGATTCCGGTGACCTCGTCCTCGTCGCTGAGTCGCCAGCCGATCGTGTACTTGATGAGCAGGGCGACGAGCACCGTAGCGAGGGCCGACCAGAGCATCGCGAACGAAGCGCACGCCACCTGGACCGCCAGCAGTCGGATGCCGCCGCCATAGAGAAGTCCCTCGGGGATGGCCGAGGTCGCGGCAGTCGGAGCCGCCAGCAGACCGATGCCGATGGTGCCGACCAAGCCGCCGACGAGGTGGACACCCACGACATCGAGCGAGTCGTCGTAGCCGAGGCGGTACTTGAGACCGACGGCCAGCGAGCAGAGCACACCGGCGACGGCGCCGAGGATGATCGCCCCGACGAGAGTGACCGCACCGCAGGCCGGCGTGATCGCGACCAGTCCGGCCACCACGCCCGACGCGGCACCCAGCGAAGTGGCGTGCTTGTCGCGGATCTTCTCGACCAGCAACCAACCGAGCATGGCTGCGCAGGTGGCGAGCGTGGTGTTGAGCCACACCAGCCCGGTCTCGGTGGTGAACTGAGCCAGCATCGCATCCTCGTCAGTACTGCTGAAGACGATCGATCCGACGTTGAAGCCGAACCAGCCGAACCACAGCAGCCCCGCGCCGATCATCGTCAACGTCAGGTTGTGCGGCTTCATCGGCTCCTTGCCGAAACCCAGACGCTTGCCGAGCATCAGCACGAGCACCAGCCCGGCGATACCGGCGTTGATGTGGACCACGGTCCCGCCGGCGTAGTCGATCGGCGCAACGTTGGGTAGGCCGTCGGTGGAACCGAACAGCATTCCGGCCAGACCATCACCGTCGGCCCAGGTCAGGAAGCCGCCGCCCCACACCATGTGGGCGAGCGGGAAGTAGGACAACGTCACCCAGAGCGGCACGAAGACCAACCAGGCGGAGAATTTCACCCGGTCGGCGATCGCACCCGAGATCAGCGCCGCGGTGATCACCGCGAACGTCAACTGGAAGGCGACGAAGACGTAGTTGGCCGGGTCGATGTTGCCCAGCCCGAAGTTGTGGAACGGGTTGGCGAAGAGGCCGAAGACCTCGTGAGCGGTGCCACCGTCACTGTCGGCATAGCTGTCGCCGTAGGACATGTTCCAGCCCCACAGCACATAGACGATGCCGACGACAGCGAGTGCGCTGAACGACATCATCATCATGTTCAGGACCGACCGCGAGCGGCTCATCCCGCCGTAGAAGAGGGCAAGTCCGGGCGCTGTCATGAGGAGCACCAGTGATGCGGAGAGCAGCATCCAGGTGTAGTAGCCGTCGTACACGGAAACCTCCGGTGAAGGTTGACTCGGTGGGCCTCAGGGCACGGTCGGCGACGATGGCGGCCTGCCCGGAGGCGATCGGGACAACCCTGCGCTCGCCACGTTTCGTCGTAGGCCACCGCGTGTTGCGAACACGCAACACCCTGACCCCGTGGGTTACGTCCGCGTGAACAGCATGACCTCAGTACACTCGCCACCATGACCGGAAGCAGCGCCGATCGACCGGCGCGCACCGGCGTCGTACTCGTCAATCACGACAGCGCCGAGGACACCGTCGGCTGCATCGCCTCGTTGGAGGCCTCACTCGATCTCGACATGGATGTCGTCGTGGTCGACAACTCCGATTCCGCGGAGTCGTTTCAGGCGCTGCGCGACTTGGTGGGCGACCGAGCGGTCGTGCTCTCCAGTGGCGCCAACCTGGGCTACGCGGGTGGCAGCAATGTCGGCATCACCCACTGCCTCGAGCGCGGCAACGCCTACGTGTGGTTGCTCAATCCCGATACTCGGGTCGAGCCCGAGACCCTCCCCCGCCTGCTGGAGTTGCTCGACACGGTGCCCGACTGCGGGACCGTCGGACCGCGGATCGTGCACCCGGCACAGGCCGGCGCAAGCGAGTCGATCTGGTTCGACGGCGGCATCGTGGACGAGACGAAGGCCGGCGAGACCCGGCATCTCCATCAGGGCCGCCGAGTCGATGAGGTGCCCGCGCCACGGGCCCTCGACGTCGACTACGTCACGGGCGCCTCCCTGCTGACCCGGCGCACCGTGCTGGAGACGGTCGGACTGCTGCCCGAGGACTATTTCCTCTACTTCGAGGAGACACACTGGTGCCGAGACGTACGTCGCACCGGTTGGCGGGTGATGGTGCAGCAGGAAGCCAGGATGGTCCACCATCAACGCTCCACCGGCCTGATGCCCTCGCCGTACCACCTCTACTACATGACCCGGAACCGCTACCTCTTCACCGA
This sequence comes from Nocardioides sp., assembly GCA_029264225.1. Classification (GTDB taxonomy): domain Bacteria; phylum Actinomycetota; class Actinomycetes; order Propionibacteriales; family Nocardioidaceae; genus Nocardioides. Next base: position 13,046 of record JARICB010000277.1, read on the forward strand.
ACGGGCCCTCGGCCTCGACGGCGAGACCGCGCTCCTGCAACTTCAGGGCAAGTGGCTGCGCAACTGGCGGCGCAAGGTGAGCCAGCACGCCCCGGACTGGCTCGACGAGTTCGACTCGCTGGTCGAACGAGCAGCCCAGGACGCCCGTGCAGGTCGCGATGGACGCAATGATGAGGTGTCCCATGTGCCGTGGCCGGCCGACACGAGCAGGCCCGACAGTGCCGAAGGCCCGACAAGTCGAAGTGAGGTGGCCACCTGATGACGGTCAAGGGACGAGATGAGGTCGCTGCCCTCATCGACCGCACCCTCGCAGGTGGTCCACGTGTGCTGCACATCGCTCATTCACCCTCACCGGTGCCGACCCGTCTCGCCCAGGAGCACGACCGTGAGGTCGAATGTCTGCGCTGGCCGGCGACCATCGATCCCGACGACCACTGGGGCCTCGAGGTCGGTCGCCGCGACAGCGACAACGAGTGGGCGCAGCCTTTCCTGGTGGCGCCTGTCGACGTGGTGGTCGTGGAGGGTGTCCTCGACAGCAGCCGCGACGCCGACCTGTTCTTCCGCACCCTGGGTTCGGGCGCGCTTGTTCCTGGAGCACTGGTGGTGGTCTCCGGTGTGCGCGACCTCACTGCCCCGATCGCCTCGGCCGGTTTCACGCTGGAGTCAGACTCCACCACGACGCTCGCTGACGGCCGCCACATCACCGTCGCCCGGTTCCCCTCCTTCACCACTGCCCAACCTCATCCCATGGCCGACGAGGCCAGCGCTGCCGAAAGTCGTCGACTCGCGCACGAACTCGAGCGCACGCGTGAACTGCTGGCTCGCGAGCGCGCGACGATCGCCCGGGAGATGCAGCTCGGCAAGGACGAACTGCTGGCCATGGACCGGCAGATCAACGAGCTTCAGGAACGGCTCCAACGGCTGCGCCACAAGAACGTGCTGCTGCGCACCCGCGTCGCCCAGGTCTCCCGCGAACGCGATCTGATCCAGACCCACATCAGCTCCCTCGAGGAGGAACTGTTTCTGGTCCGCGACTCGAGAGCCGTGCGCGCCGTGGCCTCCGTCGTGGCGCGGGCCCGTCGCCGACGGGACGCGCCATGAGTTCACTCGACGGGAACGACACCGACGATCTCTCGCTCACCGACCGCCGTCGCGCTGCCTACCGGCAACTGATCGATGGTGAGCGCGCCACCGGCGATGGCGAATGCGTCACGTTCCTGGTGCATTCGGTTGATCTTCGCCACGCCGCACCCGACCTGATCGCGGCGGCCGGCCTGGGGTTGGCCCTGACCGATCGCGGCTACGGCGTCCGGCTGGTGCCACGACACCGCTGGCACCTCGGCGGCCCCGCCGACATCTGGATCGCCACCACACCCGACGTGGACCCGTCACTGGCTCCGATAGGCGCGTGGTGCGTGGCCTGGGCCCACAGCGACATCGAGACGTGGGCCGACCTCGATCACCTTCGCGCGTTCGACCAGGTCCTGGTCGGTTCCGAGGTGGCCAGCAGCACCCTTGCCGTCACCGAGGCACGCCAGGTCCAGGTGCTGCGCAACGCCGCCGACGCCGAGCTGTTCTCCCCACCGGACGCCGACGAGGCAGACCTGCGCGAGGGGGTGGTCAGTCTCGGCGTCAACGCCGACCGTGGCCGCACGATCGAACCGCTGATCAACGACTTGCGCCTGACGGTGCCGTTGACGGTCTACGCCGAGCCCTTGCGCACCATGCGTTCGAGCCTGTTGGGTCGGCTGCAGGAGCCCGTGGCGTGGCTGCGGGCCAGCGAGGTGCTGACCCGGGCCCAGCTGAGCGTGGTCGAGATGGCGGCGTCCGCCCAGGGCAGCGCGACACTGGCCGCCCATGTCTTCGAAGCCATCGCCTGCGGGGCGCTGCCGATCCTCAACTCCCGCCTCGGCGCCATCGAATGCGGCCTCGACCTGCCGTCGTACCGCACCTCCGAGGAGCTCGGCGAGCAGATCGAGTCACTCCTCGCCGACCCGCTCGACATCGCCGCCCGAGCAGCCAGTCTGCGCGAGCGCGTGCTGCGCGACCACACCTGGGACGTCCGGGCCCGCGAGTTCGAGGACGCTGTGGGCGCGGCCCGCGCAGCTCGCCGCTCCAGCCAGGGCGACCTCGCGGAGCCACCGCAGCGGGCCCTGCACTACTTCCCCGACTACAACCGGGCCAACCCCTACCAGGGGATGCTGTTCGCAGGACTCGGGGCAGTCGACGCCTATCCGGTCGCGGTGACCGACGTCATCGAGCATCTCCAGACCCGTGCCGTTGCCGCGGTGCCCGGCATCCTGAACATCCACTGGACCACGCCGATCCTGCAGTACGCCGACGGACCGTTCCGGGCGGCCATCGAGCTCGACCGGTTCAGCGCCGCCCTGCATCAGTTCCGCGCGGCCGGCGGCCGACTCGTCTGGACCCTGCACAACGTGCTGCCCCACGAGGCGCGCCACGTGTGGGCCGAGACCCAACTCGCGCAACTCATGGCCGATCGTGCCGACGCCATCCATGCGCTCTCCGAGATCACCGCACGGCAGGCCTCCGAAGTGTTGCGCCTCGACCCACGCCGAGTGGTCGTGATCGAGCACTCCAGCTATATCGGCTGCTACCCGCAGTGGATCAGCCGGCAGGCGGCTCGCCGGCAGTTGTGCCTGGCCGATACCGACCGGGTACTGGTCGCGCTCGGCGGTATTCGGCCCTACAAGGGGCTGGGCCGACTGCTCGACGTCTTCCACGAGTTGGCCGAGGAAGACCCCAGCCTGCGGCTCCTGGTCGCCGGCAAACCGGCCCAGACCCAGGAGACGGCCGGCCTCAAGCGCCGCTGCGAGCAGTCACCCCGGGTCATCTCGGAGTTCTCGCACGTGCCCGACGACCAGCTCCAGGTCTGGTTCGGCGCCGCAGACCTTGCTGTGCTCCCCTACTCGCGCATTCTCAACTCCGGCGTGTTCTGGCTCGCGCACACCTTCGGGCTACCCATCGTCGGGCCACGCACGGGCGCTCTGCTCGACCTGGCCGACGAGCCCCACGTGCGCCTGTTCAACCCGCGCGACGACCGCTCCCTCAAGGAGACCCTGCGTTCGACGATCAGCGAGCTCGTCTACGACGACGAGCAGGCCAGACAGGCCCGCGCCGCTTCGTTCCGTGCGGCCCAGGCTCGGCCGCCGCACCGCATGGCCGAGGACTTCGCCCAGTTCATCGAGCCGCTGCTCACTACCCAGGACCGATCAGCACGCCGAGCGGCCGGGTGATCGCATGATCGAGCCTTCGATCAGCTCCGCCGCCCGTCACTCGGCCCGCGACCTGGTCGCGTCCGGGCTTCTCGACCTGGACTGGATCGGCGCACAGCTGGGCATCGCGCCGACCACCCCGGAGGAGGCCGCTCGCGCCGTCATCAACACCCCAGACATCTCCCCGCACCCGCTCTTCGAGTCAACGTGGTTGCCCGGCAAGGGTGTCTGGCAGGCGGGCGACCTGCCGCCGTCCCTGTGGTACGTCACCGAAGGACCGCGTCGCAATCGGCTCGCGCCGCACCCGTTGATCAACACCGAGCGCATCCTCGAGGAGAACCCGGCCGCGCGTGACCACGAGTTCGGGCCACTGGCCTGGTGGTCGGCGCATGCGACCAGGGACACCCCGCTCCCAGTACGCCGCGGCTACCCGCACATGCAGTGGGGCGAGTTCCGTGACAACGCCCTACGCGCAGCCCGCGAATGGCAGGTGCTGTCCTACCTCGACGCCAACCCGGGAACCCACCAGCACTCCCCTGACGCGGCCGGCCCGGTCGTGACCGTCCTGATGAGCGCCCAGGACGTCGGTCCCCTGCTGGCCCCTACCTTGGCGGCCATGCAGGACCAGACTCTCGACCAGTGGGAGTTGCTGGTCCTTGACCGTGGCTCGATCGACACCACCGCTTCGGTGGCAAGCGAAGCAGCAGCCCAGGACCCCCGCGTCCGCATCATCCTCGGCTCCCGGACCCAGCTTGGCCGCACTCTCAACCGGGGCATCCAGCGCGCCCGCGGGGAGTTCCTCGCTTTCCTCGAGCCCGGCCACCTGTGGCACCCGGAGTTCCTGGCGCGTGGCGTCGCGGTGCTCAAGGCTGGCGACCGAGCGGCAGTCCATGCCTTTACCGGCCCCGACACCCGCCTTTCCGGCGAACTGGTGACTCCGTCCCAGTTCGACCTCGGGACCACTGTGTTGCGTCGTACGGCGCTGCTCGGCGACGACCCCTTCGACGATGACGAATCGGACGAGACGGTTGCCCGGGTGGTGGATGACCTCCTCAAGGGGTCCTCGGAGGTGACGTGGGCCGACCCGCTCGTCCTCATTCGCGGCGTGGCCTCCGACGCACCCGACACCGTCAACTGGGAGGCCGCGCAGGTCACGACCCGAGTGGCGGGGCGCACCAGCATCGTGCTGCCGATGGGGCTGGGTTCGCGCGGCACCGTCGACTGGTTGCTGGCCGGTCGGTCCGACATCGAGGTCGTGGTCGTCTCGACCCGCGATCGCCGCGGACCCCACCTGCTCACCTCCGCCCTCGCCGGGCTGCTGCCCTCCGTTCGGAGCATCTCGGTGCCCACCGGCACCACCATCTCGGCCGCCACCAACATCGGTATCGCCCACACCACCGGTGACCGGGTAGTGCTGCTCCGCCCCGAAGCACAGCCCGCCCCCGGTCTGGTCCAGCGTCTTGTCGACGCCGTCCTCGACCCGGAGGTCGCTATCGCCCAACCGCTGGTGCTGGACCGTCGGGGACTGATCATCGCCGCAGGTGCCACGTTCCCCAGGAACGACGGCCGTCTGGGCCTGCTCCTCGCCGGACATCCGGCCTCGGACGCACGTCGACTGGGTCCCACAACGATCCCCGCACCGGCCTCCCCCATGGTGGCGCTGCGTGCGGAGACGCTGATCGCCCTGCACGGTCTCGATCCACGTTTCCCCGACGTGCTGGCCGAGACCGACCTGGGACTGCGGGCCACGGCGAGCGGCATCGGCACCTGCCTACTGATCCCCGACCTGAGTGTCACCTCACGCACGTCCTTCGCCGAACCGGCCGAACTCAAGATGGCGATGGCCGCGCTCCAGGCCAGGCGGCACCCGATTCCCGACGACCAGACCAGCACCCTGTGGCGCGCCACGGGCTTCGAGGTCAGTGGAGTCCGGGCCCAGCGTGTCTCGGCGGACCCCGACGACCCCGAGTCCGACTCGGTGTTGTTGCAACAACAGACGGTGCGAGCGATCCGTGGCATCGATGAGCAGCCGCCGCGCCTGCGCTGGACCATCGACACCGCTGCCCCGGCCGGCGCCCGCGGCGAGCGCTGGGGTGATACCCACTTCGCCCGCTCGCTGGCCTCGGCACTGGAGCGGAGCGGACAGAACGTGTCGGTCGACCCGCGCGACGCCCGCTACCGTCCTACTCGCGACCACGACGACGTGGTGCTGGTGCTGCGAGGCCTCGACCTGGTCGAACCGCACCCCACGGCCCTCAACATGCAGTGGATCATCAGCCACCCCGACCTGCTCACCACGAGCGAGATCAGGGGCTTCGACCTGGTCTACGCCGCGAGCCTGAGCTGGCCTGCGCGCATCCGACGCGAGTGGGGTCTCGCCGTCGAGCCGCTGCTCCAGTGCACCGACCCGCGCTACTTCCACCCCGACCGAGGTGTCCCCGGAACCGGGCCGGAGGTGCTGTTCGTCGGAAACTCCCGCGGTGTCTTCCGTCAGGCCGTGCGCACCGCGCTGGCCGCCGACGCCGACCTGACCGTCCACGGCGCCGACTGGGACGAGTTCCTCGACCCCTC
>JARICB010000283.1 GCA_029264225.1 Nocardioides sp.
CCTGGAGCGGGTCGCTCAACGGGTCACCGCTGGCCGGTGCGGCCGGAGTCGCGGCGGCCTTGGGCGTGGACGGCGTGTGGGTCGACGGGGGCGGCGTCGGGGTGTAGGACGACTGCCAGTTGCTGGAGTCGTTCTGCGAACCGCGCAGCTTGGTGAACACCGCGCCGGCGATGGCGAGCAGTCCCCCGATCAGGAGCAGCTTCTTGAGCTTGCTGCCCTTCGGCTCGGCGTCACTGCGCAACGCGGCGGCCTTGGACGCGGTTGCGTCGCGGGCCTCCGCGGCACGGTCGGCGGCCAGAGCCGCGGCAGCCGCGGCCTTCTCGGCGGCCAGGGCCCGACCCTCGGCCAGCACCGGGGCGGCCTTGTCGCGGGCGTCCTGCAGCAGGGGCACTGCGCGGTCACGTGCGTCGGCCAACACCGGACCGGCCTTGTCCCGAGCGTCACTGAGGGCGTGACCTGCCTGGTCCCTGGCGGTTTCGAGTGCCGCCTCGAGCTGTGGAACAACGGTCTCGACGTAGTCGTGTGCCCGGTCCATCATCGACTTTTTTCTGCCGAATCGCATGCGTGGCCTCCTAGATGGTTGTGTCCCTATCTCACCATGACGCTCCAACACCGACCAGCCCCCGTGGGGGTGAAGGGGTACGTGGCAGGATCGAGACCGAAGACTCATCGACGCGAGAGGCAATCTTATGGCGGACACGAAGGCCACCCTGAAGACCAACCTGGGTGACATCGTCATCAACCTGTTCCCCAACCACGCCCCGGAGACGGTCGACAACTTCGTCGGCCTGGCCGAGGGCACCAAGGACTACCAGGCCGGCGACCGGTCCGGTCCGTTCTACGACGGCCTCGGCTTCCACCGGGTCATCGAGGGCTTCATGATCCAGGGCGGTTGCCCCCAGGGCACCGGCACCGGCGGCCCCGGCTACACCTTCAAGGACGAGTTCCACCCCGAGCTCGTCTTCGACAAGCCCTACCTGCTCGCCATGGCCAACGCCGGCCCGGGCACCAACGGCTCGCAGTTCTTCATCACGGTCGGCCCCACGCCGCACCTGAACCGCAAGCACACGATCTTCGGCGAGGTGGCCGACCAGGCATCGCGCGACGTCGTGGACAAGATCGCTGCCTCACCTACCGGTGCCATGGACCGTCCGTCGGAGCCTGTGGTCATCGAGTCCGTCACGATCGAGCGCTGACCACGCCTACACACCGCTGATGAGCGACCCCACGGCTCCGGACTCCGCGGCCGGCGTGCCGACCTGTTATCGCCATGCCGGTCGCGAGACCTGGATCCGTTGTCAGCGGTGTGAGCGGCCGATCTGCCCCGACTGCATGACCGATGCGTCAGTCGGCTTCCAGTGCCCCTCATGTGTCAGCGAGGGGGCCAAGCAGACCCGCTCGGGACGCACTGCCTACGGCGGCCTGCGCTCCGACAACCCCGCGCTGACCACGATCGCGCTGATCGGCGCCAACGTCGCCGTCTGGGTGGCCATCGTGGTCACCGGCTGGCACTCCAGCGAATTGATCCGCCGGTTGGCACTGACCCCGCTCGGGATCTGCAGCGCCGGCAAGGAAAGCTACTACCCCAACCTGACCAGCGAGCAACTGTGCTTGGCGAACGCCGGCGCGGGTGGCACCTGGTTGCCGGGGGTGGCCGACGGCGCCTACTGGCAACTGATCACCAGCGCTTTCACCCACGTCGACGTGTGGCACATCGGCTTCAACATGCTGGCCCTGTGGGTGCTCGGGCCGCAACTGGAAGCCGTCCTGGGCCGGGGCAGATTCTTGGCGCTCTACTTCCTCTCGGCGCTGGCCGGTTCCACGGTCGTCTACTGGCTCGGTGGCGAGAGCCAGCTCACCCTGGGCGCCTCGGGGGCCATCTACGGCCTCTTCGGTGCCTATGCGGTCATCGTGCACAAGGTCGGCGGCAACCTGGGCAGCATCGGCGCCCTGCTGGCGGTCAACCTGTTCATCACCTTCGCCATCCCCAACATTTCCTGGCAGGGTCACCTGGGCGGGTTCCTCGGCGGTCTGGCGATCTCCGCTCTCCTCGTCTACGCCCCGCGTGCTCGACGTACCACCATCCAGGTGCTCGGGTTGGCGGGCCTGACCGTTGTCCTGGTGCTGCTGATCGTGCTGCGTACCTTCGCGCTCGTCTGAGGGCTCCCCTTACCTGGTTGCTTCACCATGTTAAGTAGGGAAGCCGTCACTGTGCATGGCGTCGACGGTGTGCTAAGTGAGCGTTTTCCTACTTAACATGGTGAAGCAACGGCGGTACGGCGGCACGGAAGCACGCGCCGACACCAGGGGTCGACCCCCTCGCCCGGCGAATGACAGCCGCTGGGATTCTCCCCGCCCACTTCATACACAAGTGTGGAATCACCTGTGGAGAATTACACGCCTGTAGTTCTCCACAGGTTGGTGCACAGCTGTGGAGACAGCACGACACCCGCCGGCTCGGTGAGCCTGCGGGTGTCGGGACTGTCTGGATGGAGCGGTCGGGCTACTCCCAGCGGGTGGCAAAGGTGAAGCCCACCGCCATGAAGGCGATGCCGACGCCCAGGTTCCACTGACCCAGGTCGTTCATGACCGGGAGGTTGGAGAGGTCGTTGGAGAAGACGTAGAAGGTGCAGATCCAGATCAGGCCGATCAGGAAGCAGCCCAGCATCCCGATCACGACCCCCCGGCCGCGACCCAGCGGAGTGGAGGGGTGAGCAGAGATCGACAGCCCGAGCATCAGCAGGCCGAAGCCGATCAGGTAGTTCCAGTTGCCCAGGTCACCGATCGCCTTCGGGGTGGCCTTGGGCACCGGCAGGATGGTCGGGTCGGGCCGCACGCTGACGTAGTAGAAGACGATCCACGCGATGCCGGCCACGATCAGCAGCAGCGAGATCACGAACCGGACGGACAGGGTCTTTGCCGGGGTCTCGATGTAGGTCGCGCTGGACTTGGCCACAACTACTCCTGGGGTTTGTGCAGGTTCTGCATCACCTGGTCAGCGGCGGGAACACCCACCGGGGGGATAGCGTAGTCGTCATGTCCGCCGAGTCCGAGCCGCGCCCCGCCGCGCAGCACCCCGGAACTCGCCAGCGGCGACGCGCCGGGCTCGGGTGGCGCATCGGTACGCCGCTGATGATGCTGATGAGCGGCGCCCTGTTCGCCGTCAGTGCCGAGCACAGCGACGGCACTGATCTTCGTGGTGGTCGCTACACCGATCTGGCCTCCGTGGTTCGGGCTGAGCGCAGCAACACCAACAAGTTGACCGATGAGGTGAGTCGACTCAACGCCCAGATCCAGACCCTCAGTGCGGGCCTGGGCGACCGCAGCGTCAACCGCACCCAGCGCGAGGTGGACAAGCTCGCCGACCCCGCCGGCCTGACGCCCAGATCCGGGCCAGCCGTGCGGGTAACGCTGACCGATGCGCCCCAGGACGTGCTCGATGACGTGACTCGCGACCCCCCTCGATGTGGTCGTGCATCAGCAGGACATCCAGGCGGTGGTCAACGCCATGTGGCGCGCCGGTGCGGTAGCGGTCACGATCCAGGGGCAGCGGCTGATCTCCACGACCGGCATCAAGTGTGAGGGCAACTCGGTCACCCTGAAGGGCGTGCCCTACTCCCCGCCCTACGACATCGTCGGCATCGGCGTCACTGACGACATCTTGGCCTCTCTGGCGGAGGACACCTACCTCGATATCTACCGTGAGGCCGCCGCCGATCCGCGTGGGGGTGTGGGTTACGCCGTCGATCGGCTGCCGGAAGCGACTGCCCCGGCCTACGACGGACTGCTCGACCTCACCTACGCAACGCCGATGGAACAAGCCGGCTGAGTTGACCCCTACCTCTGCCGGGCCGGAGGCGCCGTCTCCGGCGGTACGGTCGGCTCGGGTGGCGTCTCCGGCGGCACGGTCGGCTCGGGTGGCGTCTCCGGCGGCACGGTGGGCTCGGGTGGCACGGTCGGGGGAACGGGTTCGACGTAGGTCGAGACGAAGATCGTGATGGTGCTGCCCTGGGGTGCGGTACCGCTGCTGGGGAACTGGTCCACCACCTCGCCCTTGGGCTTGGTCGTGTCGGCGGTCTCGCGGATCTCCACCTTGAAGCCGGCCGCCTGGATGGCACGCTCCGCGGCACCCTTCTTCAGCCCGACCACCGAGGGCACCTCCTTCGGTCCCTCCGAGACGATCAGCGTCACGGTCGTACCCTCGGCCACCTTCTGACCGCTGGCCGGCTCGGTGCGGATGACGCTGTCCTTGGGCTCATCAGACTTCTCCCGCTGGATCTTGGCCTTGAGATCGTTGCTCTGCAGCACCGACTTGGCGGTCTCCACGGGCTGCCCCGTGACGAAGGGCACCTCCACCTCGGGCCGCCCGAGGGAGAGCACGAAGTTCACCTTCGAACCCGGTTCCACGTAGAGGTCACGGTCGGGATCCTGGCGGATCACCTGGTCGGCCGGGTAGGTCTCGGATGTCTCGCGCGTGATGGTGCCGACCGACAGCCCGGCGTCGCGGATCGCCGCCGTCGCCTGTCTCTCGTTCAACCCCACCAACCCCGGCACCTGGTCGGTCTCGGCCGGCTTCTCGAAGAGGCCGGAGAGGAGATAGACACTGCCGGCCAGCACAAGCACCACCAGGAAGCCGATCAGGAACAACAGCCCGGTGCGCCTGCCAGCCTGGCTCTGTTCGGGAGGCAAGCCGCCGGCCGCCGCGGTGGCCGGGATGAGCGTGGTGGCGGAATCGTAGGGACCTACCTCGGTCGGGGCCAGCGGCGGTGGCGCGGCCTGGATCGGGTGGCCGGCCAGGTAGCGCTCGATGTCGGCGCGCATAGCGGCCGAGCTCTGGTAACGATCCTCGACTCGCTTGGCGAGCGCCTTCAGTACGATCGCATCGATCTCGGGATCGAGGCTGTCGTCGTGGTCCGAGGGCGGTGCCGGGTTCTCCCGGACGTGCTGGTAGGCCACTGCGACCGGGCTGTCACCGACGAACGGTGGCCGGCCGGTGAGCAGTTCGTAGAGCAGGCAGCCGGTGGAGTAGACGTCGGAGCGGGAGTCGACGGTCTCACCGCGCGCCTGCTCCGGGGAGAGGTATTGCGCCGTACCGACCACGGCGGCGGTCTGGGTCATGGTCGAGGAGGCGTCGGAGACCGCGCGGGCGATGCCGAAGTCCATCACCTTCACGTCACCGCTGGGTGTGAGCATCACGTTGCCGGGCTTGATGTCGCGGTGGATGATCCCGGCACGGTGGCTGTAGTCGAGCGCGGCCAGCACGTCGCTGGTGATCTCCAGCGCCCGCTCGGGCAGGATCTTGCGGCCCTCACGGATGATGTCGCGCAGCGTGCGACCCTGCACGCGCTCCATGACGATGTAGGGCTGGGCGACGTCGGAGCCGTCGGTCGACATCTCTTCGCCCGTGTCGTAGACCGACACGATCGAAGGGTGGTTGAGCGAGGCCGAGGCCTGGGCCTCACGCCGGAACCGGGCCTGGAAGGTCGCGTCACTGGCCAGGTCGGTGCGCAGCCGCTTCACCGCGACGATCCGGCCGAGCCGGGTGTCACGGGCCGCGCGCACCTCCGCCATCCCGCCCCGGCCGAGCAGTTCGCCGAGTTCGTAGCGGTTGCCGATCACGTTCGGCTCGGGGCTCATCGTCGCCTTCTCACTGAGAGGATCCCGGGTCAGTGGCACTGCCACGGGCAGGGGGAGTGGTGGGGGGAGTGGTCGTGGGCGTG
>JARICB010000289.1 GCA_029264225.1 Nocardioides sp.
CGGCGCCGACTGGGACGAGTTCCTCGACCCCTCCGCCGTCGCCTCGTCCGGGGTGCCCAACGACGAGGTCGGGGTGCTCTACGCCTCCGCCGGCGTCGTGCTCAACGACCACCACGTCGATATGCGCCGCGACAGCTTCTTGTCCAACAGGCTCTTCGACGCTGCCGCCTGTGGTGCCCGGATCGCAACCGATCCCGTCTCAGGCCTGCACGAGACCTTCGGCGGCCTCGTCCAGCCCTTCCGCGACAAGGCCGATCTGGTGCAGCTGATCACGCCACCGTATGCCGCGTTCCCCGACGATGCTGCACGCCGCGAGCAGGCCCTGCGCTTGATCGCCGAGCACACCTTCGACCAGCGCGCTGACCGGCTGATCACCGACGCGGTGACGGCGCTGCGCGAGCGCGCGCGTCGTCCCGGCCACTGACCAGGCAACTCACCCGGCGCGTAAGGCAGCGGCTTGTTCAGCCGCCTAGCAGCGCGTCCACGAACGCCGCAGCGTCGAACGGCGCCAGGTCGTCGGCCCCTTCGCCGAGACCGACCAGCTTCACGGGCACGCCCAGCTCACCCTGCACGGCGACCACGATGCCACCCTTGGCGGAGCCGTCGAGCTTGGTCAGCACGATGCCGGTGACATCAACGATTTCACTGAAGACGCGCGCCTGGATCATGCCGTTCTGTCCAGTGGTCGCATCGAGCACCAGCAGCACCTCGGTCACGCCGGCCTGCTTCTCGATGACCCGCTTGACCTTGCCCAACTCATCCATCAGGCCGGCCTTGTTCTGCAGTCGACCGGCAGTGTCGACCAGGACCGTGTCGACGCCCTGCTCGAGGCCCTGTTTGACGGCCTCGAAGGCGACGCTGGCGGGGTCGGAGCCCTCGGGGCCGCGCACCACGTCGACGCCTACTCGTTCACCCCAGGTGGCGAGCTGTTCGACAGCCGCGGCGCGGAACGTGTCGGCCGCGCCCAGGGTGACGGTGCGGTTCTCGGCGACCAGGATGCGCGCCAGCTTACCGACAGTCGTGGTCTTGCCGGCGCCGTTGACGCCGACAACGAGCACCACACCGGGCTTGCCGTCCTCACCGCTCACCTGGAGCCGTCTATCCATGTCGGGATCGACCAAGGCGATCAGTTCTTCACGCAGGATCGCTCTGACGTCGGTGTCCGGGCCGCCGTCGGTGCGGATCCGGGCGCGCAGCCTCTCGACCAACTGGGTAGTGGGGGCCACACCGATGTCGGCCAGCAGCAGCGTGTCCTCGATCGATTCCCAGGTGTCCTCGTCGAGACGGTCGCGGCTCAACAGGGCGAGCAGTCCCCGACCCAGTGCCCCTTGGGATCCGGCGAGCCGTTGCCGCAGGCGCGTCAGCCGCGACGCCGTACCCTCCGGACGCTCCAGGGTGGGCGCGACCGGGCCAGCATCCACTGGCGGGGCCGTTGCCTCGGGAGGCGTCTCGACGCCGGGCTCGGTAGGCGCTGCGATTACCTCGGTGCCCGTTGCCGGGCTGGGCGGGGCCTTGCGAGCACGGCCGCTCAGCAGTCCGACGAGCGTCAGCACCCCCACGAGGGCGATGCCGATGATCAGGTAGAGCCAGTCGCCGAGGAAGTCCATAGGGCAATCCAATCAGACCCACCCGTGGGGGCAGAGGTCAGTTGCGGGTCTGGCTGTCCTCGAGGGTCGGCAGCGAGTCGACGCCCTTGCGCATCGCGTCACCGAGTTGCGGAACGAGCGGCAGTTGGGCCCCGCGGTGCGGGAAGGCGACGTAGGTCACGACCGCGGCACACAGCGCCAGGATCAGACTCATGATCACGATGATCGCCAGCATTGAGGTTCAACTCCCGAGATTCGTGCGTGAAGTACAACCGTGTCACACCTGGACCCCTACTCACGATTTCCCGGGTGATCGGTGGCGGGCAGCACGGGATCATTCGACGCTCCGTACGCCGAGGCTCGCCGTACGCCGAGGCTGCCCGGGTCAGGTCCGGCGCAGGAGTTCCACGGCCGCCCGGATCTCGTCGGGCATGGCGACCACCGGCCGCTGGCCGGCGCCGAGCCCGTTGTCGACGTAGACGTGCACGAAGCGTCCCTCCGCGGCCGCCTCGTCCGACTCCCCCTGGAAGAGGCCGATGCGGTAGATGATCGAGGAGGTGCCGACCTTGTCCACGACCAGGCCCATCTCGATGGGCTCCGGGAACCCGATCTCGCGGAAATAGCGGCACGAGGTCTCCGCCACCACCCCGATCTGGGGCAGCAGTCGTACGTTGGTGCCGGTGGCCTCGAAGAGGTGAGCGTTGACGGCCGTATCGAAGAGTTCGTAATAGGTCGCGTTGTTGAGGTGTCCGTAGGCGTCGTCATCGCGCCACCGGGTGGTGGCCGTACGCCAAGCGACGTAGTCGGAACGGGTAGGTCGGGGGGCTCGTTCACTCACGACGCCACCCTAGGTCAGGGCAGCTTCGGAGCGGTCGAGCCGCTGCGAGATGACCGTCGAGACGCCGTCGCCGCGCATCGTGACGCCGTACAACGCGTCACCGACCTCCATCGTGCGCTTCTGGTGGGTGATCACGAGCAGTTGGGAGTTCTCCCGCAGCTCCTCATAGATCTCCAGG
>JARICB010000135.1 GCA_029264225.1 Nocardioides sp.
GGCGTTGGAACTTCTCGTCGTCGCCCAACTTGCGGGTGTCGAACGGCTTGCACTCCACCGAGCGTCCGAGCGGACGGCCGCCGTCGTACTCCGGGTGGTAGTCGGCGTAGCCCTTCGTCCAGAACAACTTCCACCACTTGCTGCGTCCGAGCAGTTCCATCGCGGCAGGACCGTTGTCGACGTAGGCGTCGAGTCGCGCTGCCGGGACCTTTCCCTCGGTCAACACGTCGAGGTAGCGGCGGATCGAGTCACGGCTGTCGTTGTGACCGGCGGCACGCAATGTGGGGTTGTTGGGGATCCAGATCCCGCCACCGGAGATGGCGGTGCTCCCGCCGTACATGGCTGCCTTCTCCACGATCAACGTGGAGAGGCCTTCGTCGTGGGCCGTGAGCGCAGCGGCCATGCCGCCACCGCCGGAGCCGACGATGAGGAAGTCGACCTCGTGGTCCCAGGAGCCATTGCTCGTGGGGACCGCAGTGGCCGACATCAGTTGGCCCGCGTCAGGAAGGCGAGGACGGTGGACTCCCACGCGGCCTTCTGTTCGATCATGGCCCAATGGCCGCAGTTCGGGAACACGTGCAACTCCACTTCCGGGATCGTGCGCATCGGCAGTAACGCCATGTCCATCGGGGAGACGCGGTCGTCGCGCCCCCAGGTAATGAGGGTGCGGGCCTTCACCTTGTGAAGCTGTGCCCAGTAGGGCGTCTCGGCGGACGCGGCAGCGGCCTGGCCCATTGCCTCGATCGCGGCCCGGCTGTACATCTTCCGAGCGGAGGCCAGGGTGCTGGGCTCGGTGGCGTGACTCCAGCGCTCCTCGATCAGTTCCTCGGTCACCAATGACCGGTCGAAGACCATCGAGTTGAGCCACTGGACGAGTCGCTCACGGGTCGGCTCCTCGGTGAACTCCATCAGGAGGTTGATGCCCTCTCCCGGGGCAGGGCTGAAGATGGCCCGGCCCATGCCGCCGATGGTGACCAGGCGACGTACGCGGTCGGGATTGGCGATCGCGAACCGGGTAGCGACGATGCCGCCCATCGAATTTCCGATCATGTCGACCTGGTCGAGACCGAGGCCGTCGAGGAAGCGCCCCACGGCTGGCAACGCCGCCACCATGGGGTGCTGGTCGGTGGGCTCACTGACGCCGAAGCCGGGGAGCTCCAGCACCAGGCAGCGGAAGTGCTGGGCGAACAGATCCAGGTTGCCCCGATAGTTGCGCCAGCCCGTCACGCCGGGGCCCGACCCGTGCAGCAGGAGAAGTGGCGGACCGTCTGCCGGTCCCGCCTCGTGGTAGCGCAGCACGCCACTCTCGGTGGGGAGTTCGCGTAGGGATTCCTCGTAGCTCACAGTCACCGACTCACTTTAGGAACCTGCTCCTACCCCGGTCGGCTTCATCCCGATCACCGGGAGCCCTCGGACCGCTCAGCGGGACCGATCGCGAATCGCTGCCTGCTGGCCGCCGTACGGTCTTCCTATGAGTGAGACCGTGCCGCCGCCTACTCCCCTCGACATGCGCACCGCCATGGGATCCTTTGCATCCGGGGTGACCATCGTGACCGGGCACGGCCCCGACGGCCCGGTCGGGTTCGCCTGCCAATCCTTCGCCTCGGTCTCCTTGGAGCCGCCGCTGATCCTGTTCTGTGCCGATCACCGAGGCCGCGCCTGGCCGCAGATCAAGGAGTCCGGTCGGTTCAGCGTCAACGTGCTCGGTGAGGACCAGCGCGAACTGTGTGACCGCTTCGGCTCGAGCCGCGGCCAGAAGTACGACGGCCTCGACTGGGAACTGTCCTCGTGGGGCACTCCGTCGCTGCCGGACGTGCTGATGCGGGTGCACGCCGACGTGCACAGCGTGCACACCGAGGGCGACCACGACGTGGTCGTCGGACGCGTCTTGGCCTTGGAGACCTCATCCGGCGACGAGCGACCGATGCTGTTCTTCCGCGGCCGATTCGGTATCGAGGATCTGCACGCGCAGATCGCCCCAACCCTGTGGGGTTGGGGCGATCATTGGGGCTGAGAAGGTCAGCCGAGGTCGGCGACTCGCGTGACGTGTCCGCGGGTCTGGCGCGGGCGACGGGACTCGAGGTCGGGGTAGAGCGCGAGCGAAACCTGGCGGGCAGCATCAAGCACCAGCGGGGCGACCCGCTCGAGCGGGGTCTCGGCGTCGCCGACGAGGGAGATCGCCCCGATCGGGCCCTCGGGCGCCTGGATGGCGGCCGCCACACAAGCAATATTTGCGAAGCACTCACCACGCTCGAAGGCCAGCCCGCGGCGGCTGCGGATCCGGTTCAGTTCCTGGTGTAGACCATTGAGGTCGACGATCGTGCTCGTGGTCATCTGGGGCATGGTGACACCGACCCGCTCGTCCACGCTCTCGGGCGAGAGCCACGCCAGCATCGACTTGCCGAGTGCCGTCGAGTGCGCGGGGGCATAGCCACCGACTCTGGAGGGGACGGTGGTCGCGAACCGACCACCGATCTTGTCCAGGTAGTGCACCCGACCCTCGTCGAGGGTGGCGAGGTGGACAGTCATGCCGGTACGCAGCATGAGCGTGTGCAGAAAAGGCGATGCGGCTGAGCGGAGTTCGCTAGCATCGTCGCTTCCGCCGCCGAGCTGGAGGGAACGACGACCGAGGCTGTAACCGAAACTGGTGTGTTCGACCCACTGCAACTTGACCAGCTGGTCAAGGATCCGGTGTGCCGTGGAGCGCGGCAGGTGGGTAGCACGGGCGACGTCCTCGAGCGTGAGCCGACTGGTCCGTTGCGGGAACGCATCGAGGATGAGCGTCATTCGCTCGCCCATCGACGGGGGCAGTTGACGTTGCGTGGGGGGTTCAACGGGGGCAACGGACACGAGTGGACCTCCGGGGCAGAACTGAAATGAATTCTAGGCGTCCTGCGTCACAATAGCAGCGGGCGAGCGCGGACGGAAGCCGACACTGAAATGAATTCTTCCCAGTCACTGGGAACCGGACACTACTCCCCCCAACGCCCCGATTGACTGGGCGCACGACGCCCAGTGAGAGGAGCCAGCCCATGAAGGTCGGCATCAGCAGTCCGATCGTGACCGCGGTCCCCGGAAACGTCACTGCCTGGGAACAGACAGCCGGAATCTCCGAGCTAGCCACGATTGCCGAGGCCGCGGACAAGCTCGGCTTCCACCACCTCACCTGCAGCGAGCACGTCGCGCTGCCGACCCAGGTCGCCGAACAGCGCGGCGGCACCTATTGGGACCCGCTGGCGACCTTCGGCTTCCTGGCCGCCCGGACCAGCCGGATCCGGTTGGCTACCCAGGTCCTCGTGCTGGGCTACCACCACCCGCTGGCGATCGCCAAGCGCTACGGCACCCTCGACCAGGTCAGCAACGGCCGACTGGTGCTCGGCCTCGGCGTCGGCTCCCTCGAAGAGGAGTTCGAACTCCTCGATGCGCCGTTCGGTGGCCGTGGTGCCCGCGCCGATGATGCCCTTGCTGCGCTACGTGCCAGCCTCGGCGTCGAAAGGCCCTCTTACACCGGTAGCCACTACACCTTCGACGACGTCTTCGTCCGTCCGGCCGCCAAGCAGGCACAGGTGCCGATGTGGATCGGCGGCAAGAGCGCCAAGTCGCTCGAGCGTGCGGTCTCGCTGGCGCAGGGCTGGGTGCCCTTCGGCCTCGACCTGGCGGGTTACCGCTCCCTGCTCGAGCGGATCGAGCAGCCGGCCGGCTTCGACGTGGTGCTCCCCGTCTCCGGTCTCGACCCGATCGGCGCCCCCGAGAAGGCCATCTCTAAGATATCCGCGACCATCGAGGCAGGCGCGACCATCATCAACGCGAGCGTGCGCTCGACCTCGGCTGTGCACTACGTTGAACAGCTGGAAGCACTGGCCTCGCTCGTCGAACTGGAGAACCCGTGACCGACCTGGTGACCGAACTGACGGACCGGTTGGCGCAGCTCGACCAACGACTCGCCCGACTCGAGGACGAGGCCGAGATCAGCCGGTTGATCGCGACGTACGGCCCCCTGGCCGACGCTGGCGAGGCCGAAGCAGTCGCAGCCCTGTGGGTCGAGGACGGCGTCTATGACGTCGACGAGATCAAGATGACCGGCCGGGCCGAGATCCTGGCCATGATCCGGTCGAAGAACCACCAGGCATGGATCGCCGGCGGGTGTGCCCACTTCGTCGGCCCCGTCCGAGTGTGTGTCGACAGCGGCGCCGGTCTGGCCGAGGCCGTCGGACACTCCCTCATGGTCGTCAACGACGACGGCTTCGTGGTGCGCCGCGCTACCGCCAACGTCTGGCAGCTGCGACGGACCGACAACGGCTGGCGCGTGGTCGTGCGGACCAGCCGGGTCCTCGACGGCCGCACCGAGGCGCCTGCCCTGCTGGGCCGGGCCGGAACTCTCGGGGTCGATGTCACCAAGCAGGCGGCCAGTCGCCTCGCAGAAGCCGAAGCCAACGGCGTCGCCTGTGCCCCGGTGCGCGACCTGATCGGTGCCGATGATCTCACCGCCGCCTACGCCGTGCAGTCCGTCAACGTCGCCGCCAAGATCGCCGGCGGCGCTCGAGTGGTCGGTCGCAAGATCGGCGCCACCTCCACGGCCGTCCGGACCCAACTCGGTGTCGACCAGCCCGACTTCGGCTGGCTCTTCGACGACATGGACCTCACCGGCGCCGATGAAGTGCCGATGAGCCGCCTGCTGCAGCCCAAGGCCGAGGCCGAGATCGCTTTCGTGCTCGCCGAAGACCTCGCCGATGGCCCGCTCGACGCCGCGCAGATTCGCGCCTCCGTCGCCTACGCCGTGGCCGCACTCGAAATCGTCGACAGCCGCATCGCCGGCTGGGACATCCGGTTCGGCGACACCGTTGCCGACAACGCCTCCAGCGGTCTCTACGTGCTCGGCACCGAGCGCCGCACGCTCGAGGAGCTCGAGCCGATCGACGTCGAGATGACGATGTCCATCGACGGGGAGGTGGTCTCGACCGGCCAGGGCGCAGACTGCCTCGGCGACCCGTTGAACGCGCTGGCTTGGCTGGCGCGCACCGCACGCGAATACGGCGAGCCCCTGCGCGCCGGGCAGGTGGTGCTCTCCGGAGCCCTCGGCCCGATGCGCGACGTACACCCCGGCGCGGTCGTCAGCGCCGACATCAGCGGCCTCGGTAGCGTGACCGCGACCTTCTCAAGGGAGATGCAATGAGCAAGACCAAAGTGGCCGTCATCGGCTCCGGCAACATCGGCACCGACCTGATGATCAAGGTGCTCCGCATCTCGAAGACGCTTGAGATGGGCGCCATGGTCGGCATCGACCCCGCCTCCGACGGGCTCGCCCGCGCCGAGCGGTTCGGCGTTCCGACGACCCACGAGGGCGTTGAGGGTCTGATCGCGATGGAAGGCTTCGACGACATCGACATCGTCTTCGACGCGACCAGCGCGAAGGCCCACGTCGCCAACGCCGAGCGCCTCGCGCCCTACGGCAAGCGCCTGATCGACCTCACTCCGGCAGCGATCGGCCCGTTCGTGGTGCCGGCGGTCAACCTGGAGGAGCACGCCGACGCGACCAACGTCAACATGGTCACATGCGGTGGCCAGGCCACCATCCCGATCGTCGCCGCCGTGTCGCGGGTGACTCCCGTGGCCTATGGCGAGATCGTCGCCTCGATCTCCTCGAAGTCGGCCGGTCCCGGCACCCGCGCCAACATCGACGAGTTCACCGAGACCACCTCGCATGCCATCGAGGCCGTCGGTGGTGCCGGTCGAGGTAAGGCCGTGATCGTGCTGAACCCGGCCGAGCCGCCGTTGATCATGCGCGACACCGTCTTCTGCCTGATCAGTGACCCGGACCCGGCAACGCACGACAAGATCCGCGAGTCGGTCGTCGAGATGGTGGCCGCCGTTGCTGCCTACGTGCCCGGTTACCGGCTCAAGCAGCAGGTGCAGATCAACCCCGTTCCCGCCGACCAGCCTGTGCACACCCTGCTCGCGGAGGGCGCTACTGACGTGCCGACCCACCAGGTCTCGGTGTTCCTCGAGGTCGAGGGCGCTGCCCACTACCTCCCGGCCTACGCCGGTAACCTCGACATCATGACGTCGGCCGCGCTGCGCACCGCCGAGCACCTCGTCGCCAACACCCTCGCTGCCACCCCCACGGAGGTCCTCGCATGACCGACATCTTCCTGCAGGACGTCACCCTGCGTGACGGTATGCACGCCGTCCGGCATCGCATCTCCCCTGCTGACGTGGGCCGCATCGTGGCCGCGCTCGACGACGCCGGTGTCGACGCGATCGAGGTCGCGCACGGCGACGGCCTGGCCGGCGGCACTCTCAACTACGGTCCCGGCTCGCACTCCGACTGGGAGTGGATCGAGGCCGCAGCCGCCAACATCACCAATGCGCGGCTCACGACACTGCTGCTCCCGGGCGTCGGCACCATCGCCGAGCTCAAGCAGGCCTATGCCCTCGGCGTGCGCTCCGTGCGCGTGGCCACCCACTGCACCGAGGCCGACGTCTCCGCGCAGCACATCGCCACCGCTCGCGAGCTGGGCATGGACGTCTCCGGCTTCTTGATGATGAGCCACCTGGCCCCCGCTGCGGAGCTGGCTCGCCAGGCGAAGCTGATGGAGTCCTACGGCGCCCACTGCGTCTACGTCACCGACTCCGGTGGCCGACTCACCATGGACGGCGTGCGCGAGCGCTTCCGGGCCTACCGCGACGTACTCGACCCGGCCACCGAGCTGGGCATCCACGCCCACGAGAACCTTTCACTCTCGGTCGCCAACTCCGTGGTGGCTGTCGAGGAGGGCGTACGCCGCGTCGACGCCTCGCTCGCCGGTCACGGCGCCGGTGCGGGCAACTGCCCGATCGAGCCGTTCGTCGCGGTCGCCAACATCAACGGCTGGAAGCACGGCGCCGACCTCTTCGCGCTCCAGGATGCTGCCGACGACCTGGTCCGGCCGCTCCAGGACCGCCCGGTCCGGGTCGACCGCGAGACCCTGACCCTGGGCTACGCCGGCGTCTACTCCAGCTTCTTGCGGCACGCCGAGGTGGCGTCCGAGCGCTACGGCATCGACGTTCGCACGATCCTGCTCGAGGTCGGCCGGCGCCAGCTCGTCGGCGGCCAGGAAGACATGATCGTCGACATCGCCCTCGACCTGGCGGGCGCGGCGAGCTGACGTCGACCCGCGCGGTGTGTCGGCCAACCCGGCGCCCGCGCGGCGCGTCGGACGACCATAAGTCGTTGGACGCCAGGAACCTCAGGCGTACGCCGCCGCGCTGGGCGTACTTCTGGTCGTTCGACACGCCGCGGGGTGACCGAGGGTCGCCGGCGAGGTTGGCGCTGCTGCCGGCCACGTCGCCCAGCCCTACCCAGCCTGACATGCAGCATGAAGTCAGTGTGCAGCAGTGGAGCGACGCCGCCACCAGGACGCCAGCGCAAGTCCGCTGGCGGTGTCCCACAGGCCCCACAGTGCCGCGACGAGCACGACGCCACCGAGGTCGCCGAAGAATGCCAGCGCGAGCACCACAGCAAGGGCGGTGTTGCGGACCCCGAGTTCGAACGTCATCGCCCTGGTGCCCGCCGGCGAGAGCCGACAGGCCTTCGCCGTGGCGTAGCCGATGCCGAGGGCCATCAGGTTCTGCGCTGCGATCGGCAGTGCGACCACACCGAGGTAGTCACCGAAGATGTGGAACTGTCCGGCGAGGCCGCCGATGACCACCAGCAGCAACAGCACGAGCACTCCGGGCTCGACGAACCGCTTGAGCCGAGCCGCGATGGCTGACCATCGCCAGGCTACGAAGAGGCCAGCGGCGAACGGCACCCCGATCAGCAGCGCCACCTCGCGCACGACATCCCAGGGCTCCAGGGACACCTGTCGCAGGAGCGCCCCGGCGGCTGGGTTGAAGCTGCTCCAGAAGGCGAAGGCTGCTGGAGTAGCCACGACCGCCAGCACGTTGGAGACGCCGGTCAACGAGATGGAGAGCGCCACGTCGCCACGTGCACGGTGAGTCAGCAGGTTGGACAGGTTGCCGGCCGGGCAGCACGCCACCAGCAGCATGCCGATCGCGACCGACGCTCGCACGTCGAGTGCCACGGTGAGCACCACGGTCAGCGCCGGGGCGAGGAGGAACTGCGCGGCCACGCCCACAGCGATGACGCCCGGGCGGCGTACGACGTCGCGAAAGTCCTCCAGGCGGGTGTCGAGCGCGACCCCGAACAGGAAGAGCCCGACGATGATTTTGGTGGCCAACTGGAGGCTGGCGGGTAGGTCGATGCTCAATTGGTCGATGTCGACCCCGAACGTCGCCAACTGGCAGATGACTGTCATTTGACAGCAGGATGACAGGAACAGCCGCTCAGCGCTAGGGTGCGCCGGTGACGAACCTCCCCCGTCCTACCGCCGGTGCCCACCAGGTGATCGCTACTCGGGTCGCCGACTCCGAACCTGGCTTCGTGGGCTACCCGAATGCACCGGACGGCGCCCCGAACGTCGTCATGGTGGTGCTCGACGACGTAGGTTTCGCCCAACTGGGCTGCTTCGGGGCCACCCTCGCCACCCCGAACATCGACCGCCTCGCCGCGGCCGGCCTGCGTTACAACCGCTTCCACGTCACCTCGGTCTGCTCCTCCACCCGCGCTGCACTGCACACCGGTCGCAACCACCACGCGGTCGGGATGGGC
>JARICB010000360.1 GCA_029264225.1 Nocardioides sp.
CGGCGCCGGACGGATCGGCCTCAGCTCGCGCAGCCCAAGCGCCAACGCCAGGGCCTCCGAGACCCCGCCGACGGCCTGATCGGCGTTGGTGTGGGCTGCCAGCAGGGCGCATCCCCCGCCGGTCAGCGCGTGCAGGGTGCGGCCCTTGGGGGTCGTTGCCGCGACGCTGTGCACGGCGCTGAGGAACAGCGGGTGGTGTGTGACGAGCAGGTCGGCACCCCACTCGACCGCCTCCTGTGCAACTTCAAGTGTCGGGTCGACGGCGAACATCACCTTCGTCACGGGCGCGTCCGGGTCACCGGCCACCAGGCCGACGGCATCCCAGGAGTCGGCACTCGAGGGTGGATACCACCCGTGCAGCAGGTCGACGACGTCCGCAAGCGTGGGCATGGCCCCAATCTAGTGGCCGGCCGCGCCCGTTCAGTTGACCTGCCGGTCCTGTCCATCCCAGTAGGGCTGACGCAGCTTGAACTTCTGCAGCTTCCCGGTGGCCGTCCGCGCCAGTGCGTCGCGGAACTCGATCGAGGTCGGCGCCTTGTAGCTGGCGGCGTGTCCTTGCACCAGGCGATCAGTTCGGCTTCATCGACCGACGTCCCCGGGGCCAGGACCACCAGGGCTTTGATCGTCTCTCCCCACTTCTCGCTGGGCACACCGATCACGGCCACCTCCTCGACGGCCGGATGCGAGAACAACACATCTTCGACCTCGATGGAGGAGACGTTCTCGCCGCCGGTGATGATGACGTCCTTCTTACGGTCACTGATCGTCAGGTAGCCGTCGGCGCCGACCATCCCGCCGTCTCCGGTGTGGAACCAGCCGTCGGCCAGAGCCTTCGCCGTCTCGATCGGCTGCTCCCAGTAGCCCTCCAGCACGACATTGGAGCGCGCCAGCACCTCGCCGTAGGCATCGGTGCTGAGGCGTACGCCGAGGGCCGGTGCACCCGCGCGCACGAGCTTGGCTGCGCGCTCCTCGGCCGGCAGGTCGTCCCACTCGGCGCGGGTCCGATTGATCGTCAGCAACGGCGAGGTCTCGGTCAGGCCGTAGATCTGGATGAATTCCCATCCCAGCTCCTCCTCGACCCGCACGATGGTCTGGGTCGGCGGTGGTGCGCCGGCCACGATGATCCGCACGGTGCCGCGGCCGGGGATCTCGCCCTCCCAGTCGGGGGCGGCGTCGAGTACGGCGGCCACGACGGCCGGCGCCGCACACAGCACGGTCACGCCGTACTGCTCGATCCGACGCAGGATCTCGACACCGTCGACCTTGCGCAACACGATCTGGGGCACCCCGAGACCGGTCATCGCGAACGGCATACCCCAGCCGTTGGCGTGGAACATCGGCAGCGTGTGCAGGTAGACGTCGCGGTCGGTGACGCCGGCGTGCAGCCCGAAGGTGACGGCGTTGACCCAGATGTTGCGGTGGGTGATCTGCACACCCTTGGGCCGAGCCGTGGTGCCCGAGGTGTAGTTGATACAGGCGGTCGCCGACTCGTCCGGCTCCCACGCGCGGGGCTCGACGCCCTCCGCGGCATACAGATCGGTGTCGTCGCCGAGCACGAACGTGTGCTCGGCGCTCACGTCCTTGAGAGTGTCGGCAACCTCGGGGTCGAGGTAGAGTACCCGGGCGCCGGAGTGCCTGACGATGTAGGCGACCTCATCGGGACTGAGCCGAAAGTTCACCGGCACCAACACTCTCCCGGAGCCGGCCACGCCGAAGAACGAGGTCAGCAGCCGGGCACTGTTGTGCGAGACGATGGCCACCCGCTCCCCGACATCGATGCCGAGCTGATCGAGTTTGGCCGCCTGCCGACGGGCGAGCGCCGCCACCTCGGCGTAGGAGAGATCACCCAACGACGCCGCTGGCTGCAGGGGTTCATCGATTACGCCGGTCCGCTCGCCGTAGACGGTCTGCGCTCGGTCGATGAAGTCGGTGACACTGAATGGCACGAACATGCTCGCCCCTCTCCGAGGTGTGACCTTCACCTTGACACGGCAACGATGGTCCTGACCGCTGCGCCGCGATAAGAAAGTTCTCATCCCGCTCTCACGACCGAGTCATGATGAGGCAGGATCCTTACGGATATGAACACTGGTTGGAAGGTCCTGATCGGGTCGCTCGTCGTGGTTCCGTTGCTGTCCTACGTTGCGGGTTCGCTCGCGTCTGCCGAGACGTCACGGGCGCCGCACACGCCGATCGTGCTCGATCCATCGAACGACGCCTCGAACGGAGCCTCGGACGACGCCTCCGACCCGAAGGACCCGAAGGACCCGACACCGTCCCCCAGCACGACCGCTGTGCCCACCCCCAGCACTACGACCGCCCCCTCTCCGATGCAGCCCAGCACAACCCAGCGGCCGACCAACGGCCCCGAAACCGTCCGGGCAGACCCCGACGACCTTGACGACCCGAACGACGACTTGGGTCGCGACGACGATGATGATGACGACATCGACGACGACACCGACGACGACGCTGATGACGGCACCGACGACACCGATGACGACGACAAGCGCAACGGGGCCGATGACCACTGACCCGGCGAACGACGCACCAGCACTGAACGCCCGGCCGGCTCGGCCGGGCGTTTCCGTGCGTACCCGCATCGTCGCTGCCGTCACTGCGCTGGTGCTGCTCGCCCTTGCCTGTGCCGGAGTGCTCATCTACACCCTGGAGTCGGCGCGGGTCGAGTCGATCGTGCTGGCGCAGGCCGATCAGGAGATCGCGGAGTTTCGGAGCCTCCAGTCCCAAGGCATTGACCCCCGCACCGACAAGCCCTTCTCCAGCGCGGAGGACCTGCTCTACGTATTCCTCCAGCGCAACGTGCCAGCTGACGACGAGGTGTTCGTCGCGTGGGTCGATGACCGGGCCCGCTATCAGTCCACAGGTGGTCATTCCGGTCTCGCGCAGGACGCGGTCTTCGCCGACACGGTCCGGGAACTCCTGGACGCAGGCGGTAGCCGGAAGATCACCACCACCCACGGCGAGGTCGCACTCACCGTCCAACCGGTGCACGAGCCGAATGGCCTCAAGTCCGCCTTGGTGGTGGCTACGTCGATGGACGACGCCCGCTCCGAGCTGCGCACGATGATCGGCTCCTACGCCGTGGTCTCACTGCTCTCGTTGATGACCATCATGGCCGTCGCAGCCTGGCAGGCGGGTCGGCTACTGGCACCGATCAGACATCTCAACGAGACCGCTCGACAGATCAGCGAGACCGACCTGTCAGCGCGCCTCCCGGTGTCCGGCAACGACGACCTCTCCGCCCTGACCCGCACGATCAACGACATGCTGGCGCGTCTCGAGGAGGGTTTCACCAACCAGCGCCACTTCCTCGACGACGCCGGCCACGAGCTGAAGACCCCTCTGACGGTGCTGCGTGGACACCTCGAGGTGCTCGATGCGGACAACCCGGAGGACGTGGCCGAGACCCGTGACCTGCTGCTCGACGAGGTCGACCGGATGACCCGTCTGGTGGGTGATCTGATCCTGCTCGCCAAGAGTCGCAACCCGGATTTCCTCGCGTTGTCTCAGGTCGAGCTGGCACCCCTGACTGACACCGTGCTCGCCAAGGTGCGAGCCCTGGGTGAGCGCGACTGGCGCCTGGACGAGAGCGGCGACGCAACGGTCACCATGGACGCGCAGCGGATCACCCAGGCGATGCTGCAGTTGGCCGACAACGCCGTCAAACACACCGGCCCCGGCGATGTCATCGCCCTGGGCTCGCTCGTCGACGACGACACCGTCCGGCTGTGGGTCCGCGACACCGGCGCCGGTGTCGCTCCCGAACAACGGGCTCGCATCTTCGAGCGCTTCGGCCGCGACGTCGTACCCGATGAGGACGAGGGCCTGGGGCTCGGGCTCTCGATCGTGCGAGCGATCGTCACCGCACACGACGGCACCATCCACGTTCAGGACGGCTCCCCGACCGGCGCCTGCTTCGAGATCACTCTGCCCCGGAAGGGACCGACATGGCCCACATCCTGATCGTCGAGGACGAGGAGCGGATTGCCTCGTTCATCGCCAAGGGACTGCGCGCTGAGGGTCACCGACCCAGCATCGCCACCGACGGACCCGGCGGGCTCGACGAGGCACTCTCGGGTCGGTTCGACCTGATGATCCTCGACATCGGTCTGCCCGGCATGGATGGCTTCGAAGTGCTCGGCCAACTCCGCTCACAGGGCAGCAGGATGCCGGTCATCGTGCTGACCGCGCGCGACTCGGTGACCGACACAGTGACGGCCCTCGACAACGGTGCCGACGACTTCATGGCCAAACCGTTCCGTTTCGCCGAGCTGATGGCGCGCATCCGGTTGCGGCTACGCAGTGCCACCGAAGGGTCGGGCAGCTCGATCGAAGACGAACTGGTCGTCGGCGACATCCGACTCGATCGTC
>JARICB010000387.1 GCA_029264225.1 Nocardioides sp.
TCTGCTCGCCGGCACCCAGCGGGCGCTCAGTGCTCACCAGGTCGCCGATGCGCAGATCGTGCGGGTGCCCGGCACCTTCGAACTGCCGGTCGTCGCGCTGGCGCTGGCGCGGCAGGGCTACGACGCAGTGGTGGCTCTCGGCGTGGTGATCCGTGGCGGCACCCCGCACTTCGACTACATCTGCTCCGCCGCCACCGACGGGCTGACCCGGGTCACGCTCGATACCGGTGTGCCGGTCGGCTTCGGCGTACTCACCTGCGACAACGACGAGCAGGCGCTCGACCGCGCTGGCTTGGAGGGCTCGAGCGAGGACAAGGGCTGGGAGGCCACCGCCGCAGCCCTGGGCACGGCCCGCACGCTGGCCACGTTGAAGGCTGCGTCGGAGACCGGGGCGTCGCAGAGCCGCACGACCGCCTAGGCTTGGTTCCTGTGAAGACGTTCGAAGAACTCTGGGCCGAGCTGAGCGAGAAGGCCGAGAACCGACCCGAGGGATCCGGCACCGTCCGCGAACTCGATGCCGGCATCCACGCCATCGGCAAGAAGCTGATCGAGGAGGCGGCCGAGTCCTGGATGGCCGCCGAGCACGAGGGCAAGGATGCGACCGCCCTGGAGATCAGCCAACTGCTCTACCACGCGCAGGTGCTGATGCTGGCGAGCGGCCTGACCCTCGACGACGTCTACGCCCACCTCTGAAAGATCACCGATGACCCTTCGTATCGCCGTCCCCAACAAGGGGTCCCTGGCCCAGCCCGCCTCCGACATCCTGCGCGAATCCGGCTACCGGCAGCGCAGTGAGTCCAAGGAGCTCTCGCTCGTCGACGTCGACAACGACGTCGAGTTCTTCTACCTGCGCCCGCGTGACATCGCGGTCTACGTCGGCGAGGGTACCCTCGACGTCGGGATCACCGGCCGCGACCTGCTCCTCGACTCCGGAGCCAAGGCAGAGGAAGTCATGGACCTTGGCTTCGGCCGCTCCAGCTTCCACTTCGCCGGCCCGGCCGGTCGCTACGACAACGTGGAGCAGCTCAGGGGCCTCCGCATCGCCACGTCGTACGTCGGCGTGGTCGAGGACTTCTTGTTCCGTCGCCAGATCGAGGCCAGCGTTACCCGCCTCGACGGTGCGGTCGAGACCAGCATCAAGCTCGGTGTCGCCGACGTGATCGCCGACGTGGTGGAGACCGGCTCGACCCTGCGGCACGCGGGGCTGGCCACCTTCGGCGAGGTCATCCTCGAGTCGGAGGCGGTGCTGATCATCCGTGACGGTGCGGCCGACGCCGAGTTCGAGGTGTTCCGCCGTCGTGTCGAGGGCGTGATGGTGGCCCGCAGCTACGTCATGATGGATTACGACATCGAGGAGTCACACCTCGCTGAGGCTACGGCGATGGCACCCGGGCTCGAGAGCCCGACCATCTCGCCACTGGGTCGCGCCGGCTGGGTAGCGGTCCGGGTGATGGTGCCGCGGGTCGGCTCCCAGCGACTGATGGACTCGCTCTACAGCATGGGCGCCCGGGCGATCCTGCTGACCGACATCCACGCCTGTCGGCTCTGACGATGTCTGTTCCAGGTCGTCGCGACCCGATCGAGCCGGTGTCATTGCCACACACGTGGCGTCCGTTCGGGGTTCGGGTCGCCCTGCTGTTCTTCGGTGCGATGCTCGTGGTGTTCTGTGGTTTCGCCTGGTTCGGCCTCGACGCCGAGATCCGGGCCAAGGTCACCCTCTTCGAGCGTCTGACGCTGGTGTTCCTTACCCTCTTGGCGGGCTCCGTCGCGCACGCGCTGATTCGCTCCCGCGTGGTGGCCACGGAGGCCGGGCTCGAAGTGGTCAACGGCTATCGCCGACACACCTACGAGTGGGCCGAGATCGTGGAGATCCACCTCAGCCGGGGTGCCCCGTGGGCGAGCCTCGACCTCTCCGACGGCACCACGATGTCGGTCCTGGCGGTGCAGAATGCCGACGGCGACCGAGCCGTCAACGCAGTGCGTGCGATTCGCACGCTCATCGATCGCTGAGCAGCCGGATTCCCCAGGTCACCGAGAGTTCGTCGCCGGCCTCGCCGGCGGCAGCCAGCGTGACCAGGTCGGTGCCGGAGTTGAAGGCATCCGGTGGTGCGGTCATCGGCTCGATCGCCAGCGACCGGCGCTCGCGGCCGGGTGCGTCGTCGCCGCTGTAGACCTGCAGCCACCGGATCTTTTCATCGACCCACAGTTCGACGCCCCGACCGCCCGGTTCGCGCAGGGTGGCGGTTGCGATCTCGTCGACGCGGTCCAGGTCTCCGTACGTCTCGTCGAAGGCCATCGTGCCGATCGATCGGCGCGTTCGGAAGTCGTGCTCCTTACCGACCGGGACGGTCTCGGTGGGGAGTAGCCGCTCGTCGCTCAGCATCCTGGTGCTGGCGGGCAGGGTGAGCTGCAGGTGGTCGATGCCGGAGCCGACGCACAGGTAGGGATGGGCGCCGCTGGCATACGGCGCAGGCTCGCTGCTGAGGTTGGTCGCCGTCTGGGTCACGGTCAGTCCGTCGGCGGCCAGGTCGTAGAGGACGTGGAGGTCGACGGTCCAGGGGTAGCCGCTCTGCGCCATCACTCGCAGCACCAGGGAGACCGAGGTGGCGGTATGTTCCTCCACCGTCCACGCTGCCCAGCGGGCCAGCCCGTGCGAGGCATTGGAGCGGCTGGGCTCGGTCAGCGCGAGTTGCAGGTCACGGCCCTCGAAGGAGTACTTGCCGTCGCGGATCCGGTTCGGCCAGGGCATCAGTAGTTGGCCCCGGCCACCGGGGGACATCTCGTCCTCGGTGAAGCCGTCGATGAGCGGCCGTCCGTTGTGCTCCAGCAGGCGCAGTGCCGCGCCGCTCTCGGTGATGACCGCGGCATACCCCGCAGCGGCGATCTCGAACTGTTCTCCGGAAGGGGCGACCATGGGTAGAACCTAGGACCACCTGCCCTACGTGGTGTGGAGCAGGTCCGCGCGTTGTCGGGTGCGGTCACGTTCGTGCAGGCCGGCCTCGTCCACCAGCCACTTCTCCCACCACCCGTGCTGATCCGCACCGTCGCGGGCCATGCTGCGTGCGCGGCGTACGTCGAGGTCGGCTTCGACCCAGACGAGGGTGGTGATCAGCTCGTCGTAGGCCGCCGCCGCGGACCCGACCCCCTCGAGCAGGAGCACGCCACCGGGGGAGAGGGGGCGAGACTCGGCCCACTGGTCGGCGTACCACGACCACCGGGTCCAGCGCGACGGCCGCCCCTGCGCCAGTGGATGCAGGAACGCGCCGATGCTGCGACCGAGTCCGGGCAGTCCGTCCCAACCCGCCAGGACCTCGTCGGTGTGGACGACTTGGATGCCCGGCAGGAGCGCCGCCACCTCGAGCGCCAGCGTGCTCTTGCCCGCACCGGCCAAGCCGTCGATGCAGATCAGCCGGGCCGCCCCCAAGGTCGGGGGAGCGGCCAGTGCGTGGGCGAGGATCTCATCGGACCTCAGAACGCGTACCCGAGGCCCCGATAGGTGGGCACCGAGTCGGTGATCGAGGCTCCGCTGACCAGATGTGCAGTGGTGATGTGCTCGAACAGTTCGCCCGACTTCGCGTGCCGGAACCACACCAGGTCGCCGATCGCGAGCAGTGCCGCCGGGTGACCGGTCAGTGGCGTCTGCACCTCGCCGGCACCCTCGAGACCGGTCAGGTGCAGGCCGGGCGGAGCCCACGGGATGGGGGCACGGTCGTCGCCGACCGGCCCCGAGGCGATCAGGCCGCCGCCGTGGACGGTCGCCATGGCGGGGTTCGGCTTGCGGCTGACCCGCAGACCGAAGAAGGCGGCGGGCTGCGGGCTGAATGACTGGTAGTGGTCGAACAGGCCGGGAGCCAGCAGTCCGGAGCCGGCCGCCACCTCGGTCACCACCGGGTCGGCGACGGTGGACTCGACCGAGCCGGATCCGCCGCCGTTCCAGAACTCAAGGTCGGCGATCTCGTACAGGACGTCAGCGATCTCGCGGCGTCGGACGGCAAGCTGGGAAACGGAGGCGTGCTTGAGGCGCCGCACCACGAGCGACTTGGCTCGTTGGCTCGGTACGTCGTCGGGCACGCCGGCGACCTGGCCTTCGTAGGTCATCGCGCCGACCAGGCGGAAGCCGTCGCGGGCGGCCACGGTGCGGGCCAACGAGGTGACCGTGGCCGTGTCGTAGAGCGGGGAACGCTTGGGTCCGAGGTGCTGGCCGCCCATGCGCAGGCCGGCGTCGATGTCGAGAGCGATCCGGATCGGGACCGCCTTCGAGTGGCGCGCTGCATCGACCACGTCGAGGTGGGCCACGTCATCGATCATCAGCGTGATCGCAGCGGCCGCGGCCGGCGACGAGACCAGGTCGGCCAGCGCTCCGCGATCGAGTGTCGGGTAGCCCATGACGATGTCGTCGCTGATCCCGCTCTCGTGCAGCAGCAGCGCCTCGCGCAGCGAGAACGCGAGCACGCCGCTGTAGCCGGGCTGAGCCAGCGCGCGCTCGATCAACGCAGGTACGCGTACGGACTTGGAGGCCACGCGGATCGTCTTGGCCCCAGCCCGGCGCGACAGGTCGACAGCGTTGGCGTCGAAGGCGTCGAGGTCGACGACCGCGATGGGGGTCGGCAGTGGCTCGGGGTGTGCGTCCACGGCGGAGCGGAGTCGACTCCACAGGCGGTTGCGGTCGACGTAGTCGGAGCTGCTCATTCGATTCCGTGCTTCCTCAGGAGGGCTCCGATGTCGGCCGTGTCGTCGTCAACCACCGCATTTCGTTGCGGGTCTCGAGTGGAGGTCGCTTCGGGTAGCGGCTTCTTCTTGCGGGCGGATCTGCTGGGGGTGGTGGTGTCGGGCTGCCGGGTGGCCGCCGCAAGCTGACGATCCCGCAGGATCCCGGCAAGGAAGATGAACGCCACGCCGAAGCCGGCCAACCCGATCCCGGTCCAGGTGAACGGGTTGAACACGAATCCGGAGGCCCAGTCGGCGACCGAGGTGGTGATCTCGGTGAACATCTCCAAGGTGCCGCTCAGGTAGGCCGCCGCCGGCAACATGGTGAATCCGAACGCGCGCATGGCGCCGATCGCGCCGCGGCGCTGATAGGACACCCACGTCCATACCAGCCCGATGACGGTCAATGTGGCGGCCAATGCCGCCCAGGTTGCCTGATCCACGGCACCAGACTTCCACAGTGGATGAGGGCAGTGGACAATGACCGCGTGGAGCGACTCATCCCTGATCCCGGGTTCGCCGGAGACGACGGCGCCGCCGACGCACAAGTGACGGCTGTGCTGAGTGCTTACGAAGGTGCCGAGGCCAGTCATGGAGACGCGCTGATGGTGCTCCAGGACTCAAGACTGCTGGTGCCGGTCGTGGCCATCCTCGGTGAGGTTGAGTACGACGAAGGCGGACTCGCCCACGACAAGACCAGCGACATGGCCGCCGTGCTCATGCAGGGCAGTGACGGCCGGTTGGCGCTGCTGGCCTTCACCTCCACCGCCGCGCTGGAGCAATGGAACGCCGACGCCAGGCCGGTGCCAGTCCCGGCACGCATCGCCGCTCAGTCCGCCGTCCAGGACAACGCCGCAGCGCTGGTCATCGACATCGCCGGCCCGGTCACCATCGTGATCGAGGGCGACGACCTGACGGCCTTGGCCTCGGGGTGGCAGCTGGCCCGCGCGGGCGACCAGACCGTCTGGATTGGGCCATCCGCACAGTGATCAGCTAGTCTTTCGTACTGACCGATCGATCCAGCTTGCTGAGTCGATCTACCAAGCGGGGACAGCACCTTCGTCTCCCACCCGCACCGACCGCGAGGTCGTCGGGTTCCGGTCCGGATGTGACGCACGAATTGTGGCGACACTGCTGGCTCCCGCTTGGACACTGCGGGAGCCATTGTTCATTTACTGGCCAATTCCTCCCCGGGTCTCACACCAACCCGACTCCCTGGAGGACTCATCAGCACCGAGCTACGCATCAACGAGCGGATCCGCGTTCCCGAGGTCCGCCTTGTCGGACCCAACGGCGAGACGGTCGGCATCGTCCCGACCGATCAGGCCTTGAAGCTTGCCCAAGAGGCAGACCTCGACCTGGTCGAGATCGCACCCCAGGGTCGGCCGCCTGTCTGCAAGCTCATGGACTACGGCAAGTTCAAGTACGAGAACGCCCAGAAGGCTCGTGAAGCTCGCCGGAACCAGACGAACGTGATCATCAAGGAGATGAAGCTTCGTCCCAAGATCGACGCGCACGACTACGAGACCAAGAAGGGTCACGTCGTTCGCTTCCTCAAGGCCGGCGACAAGGTCAAGATCACGATCATGTTCCGCGGTCGCGAGCAGCACCGTCCCGAGCTGGGATACCGGTTGCTGCAGCGCCTGGCCGAAGACGTCACGGAGCTTGGCTTCGTGGAGTCCTCGCCCAAGCAGGACGGTCGCAACATGATCATGGTGCTCGGGCCGCACAAGAAGAAGGCCGACGCCAAGATCGATGCGGTGGCTGCCAAGGAAGAAAAGATGGCAGAGCGCGCGGCGGTTGTCGCGATGGAAGACGCGGAGCGCGTAGCGGCTCACGCGGCCGGCCCGGTCGCTGCCAAGAAGGAGCGTCGTCGCTCCGAGAACCTCGACGACGACATCGACGCCTGACCCACGGGTCACGTCACCACGACATCCAAGATCAATAGGAGTAGAGATGCCGAAGAACAAGACGCACTCCGGTGCGAGCAAGCGCTTCCGCGTGACCGGAACGGGCAAGATCCTTCGCGAGAAGGCTGGCAAGCGCCACAACCTCGAGAAGAAGTCCTCCAAGGTCACCCGTCGACTCTCGGGCACCGTTGAGGTCGCCAAGGCCGACGTCCCGCGTGCCAAGAAGCTGCTGGGTCTCTGAGTCTTCGCGACTCTCCCCTGCCGCACCCACCAGTTCTTTTGAGCAAGGAGTAAGAAAATGGCACGCGTCAAGCGGGCGGTAAACGCCCACAAGAAGCGCCGGGTAGTTCTCGAGCGGGCCTCCGGCTACCGCGGTCAGCGTTCGCGCCTGTACCGCAAGGCCAAGGAGCAGGTCACCCACTCCCTGGTCTACAACTACAACGACCGCCGCAAGAACAAGGGCAACTTCCGCAAGCTGTGGATCCAGCGGATCAACGCTGCGGCCCGCGCCAACGGGATGACCTACAACCGCTTCATCCAGGGTCTGAACCTGGCTGGCATCGAGGTCGACCGCAAGATCCTCGCCGAGCTCGCCGTCAACGACGCGCCGGCCTTCGCGGCCATCGTGGCCGCTGCCAAGGCTGCGCTGCCCGAGGACGTCAACGCGCCCAAGGTCAGTGCCTGATCATCTAGGCCTGAACATGGCCTCTCCTCTGACGGTGGGCAACACCCGCGTCAAGGAGGCTCGCAAGTTGAGCCGTCGTTCGGTGCGAACCGAGCGGCGGCTCTTCCTTGCCGACGGCCCGAAGGCCGTCGAAGGTGCTCTCGAGATCCCCGGCTGTGTGGTCGAGGTCTTCGCGACACCGACCGCGACGCACGACTACGCCGATCTGTGCAAGCGTGCGCCGCAGTTGACGCTGCTCGAGGATCGGGCGCTCGCGTCACTGTCCGACTCGGTCAGTCCGGCCGGCGTGGTGGCGCTGTGTCGCCACGTCGACGTACCGCTCTCGGCGCTCGCGGGCGGCCGGGCCCGGCCGACGTCGATCCTGGTGATCTGCGCCGATGTGCGTGACCCCGGGAACGCCGGCACGGTGATCCGCACGGCCGATGCCGTTGGCGCCGTGGGCGTGGTGCTCGCCGGGCAGTCGGTTGATCTCTACAACCCCAAGACCGTGCGTGCGAGTGTGGGCAGTGTCTTCCACCTGCCGATCGCGCTCGAGCCCGACTCTGCCGCCGCAGTCGCCGCCGCCCGCGAAGCCGGCTACACGGTGCTGGCCGCCGACGGCGCGGGCGAGATCGACCTCTATGCCGCAGACCTGGGCCGGCCCACAGCCTGGCTCTTCGGCAACGAAGCCTGGGGGCTGCCGCCCGACCTGGCCGCGTTGGCCGACGAGCGGGTGTCGATCCCGATCCACGGCCGGGCCGAGAGCCTCAATCTCTCCACCGCCGCTGCGGTCTGCCTCTATGCGAGCGCCAGTGCACAGCGGGCGGCAGGCCGGACGCCGTGATCCTGATCGATCCGCCCGCCGTCGAGCGATGGGGTCGGCGGTGGTCGCATCTGAGCAGCGACGTCTCGTTCGAGGAACTGCACGCCTTCGCCCGCGCCCACGATCTGCCTGCTCGAGGTTTCGATCGTGACCACTACGACGTCCCCGCCGAGTGGTACGACGTGATGGTGCAGGCCGGCGCCGCCCCCGTCACGTCGCGCGACCTGGTGGTGCGGCTCCGGGCGGCCGGACTGCGGCGCCCCAAGGCGAACCCGAACCGATAGATTCCTCGGGTGACCCACGTCAGTGCCCAGACCCAGGCGACCTTGGACCTGCTCCCCGACGGGATCGTGATCGCCGACGGCGAGGGCAACGTGCTGGCCGTGAACGCCATGGCCCTCCGGCTGCTCGAGATCGATCCCGACGAGATCGTCGGGCACACCCTCGAGGAGGCGCTGCCTCTGGTGGACCAGGACGATCACGGGTGGTGCCCGACCAACCAGCCCTACGGTGGGCTGTCGACTCGCACCGGCATTCCCGAGCAGCCCTGGTTGCTGCCGTCGGGTCTCGAGGTGCTGGTCAACGCCAAGATCCACCGTGCCTCCCCGTGCGATCCCATCGAATCGGTGGTGGTGTCGCTGCGCAACGGCCGTGGCCGGGCCC
>JARICB010000400.1 GCA_029264225.1 Nocardioides sp.
CAAGGATGCCGGTGACGCCGCCGCACAGGACGTGTTGTCTCGAGCACTTGCCGAGCACCGTCCCCATGACGCAGTGCTGAGCGAGGAGGCGACCGATGACAAGGCAAGGTTGCGCGCCAACCGGGTCTGGATCATCGATCCCCTCGACGGGACCCGGGAGTTCTCCGAGCCGCCGCGAGACGACTGGGCGGTGCACGTGGCCCTGTGGAAGGACGGCGATCTGGTCGCCGGAGCCGTGTCGCAGCCGGCGTTGGGCGAGACCTTCAGCACCGGTCGGCCGAGCGTCGTACCTGCGCGCACGTCGCAGCGCCCGCGCATCGCCGTCTCGCGGACCCGACCCCCGGCCTTCGTCGAGGCGCTGGCCGCAGAGATCGACGCCGAGCTGGTGCCGATGGGATCGGCGGGCGTCAAGGTGATGAGTGTGGTGCGCGACCTCGCCGATGCCTACGTCCACGCAGGTGGCCAGTACCAGTGGGACAACGCCGCGCCGGTGGCGGTGGCTCGGGCCGCGGGGCTGTTCTGCTCGCGGGTCGACGGGTCGGAATTGGTCTACAACGAGGACAACACGTCCTTGCCCGACCTGATCGTGTGCCGTCCCGAGCTGGCCGATCAGATCGTCGACTTCGTCAAGCGGCACGGCACCGACTGAACAGCTGCCCGCAGGGATCTGGGGCAGCGACGTTCCGAGACGGCACAGGACCCCCGGCCACGGCCGGGGGTCCTGTTTCTTTCGGTCGCGCGCCCTGTTCAGGGGAGTCAGGGAGTGACGGTCACCGTGATCGGCTGGGAGTAGATGTAGTCAGCAAACGATGAGGTCTCGGTGTAGAAGGCCCGGTAGGTCCACACTCCGACACCACGCTTCTGCGCGTCCGAGAGGAAGCTGTAGAAGGAGAACGTGCCGTCGGCGGCAACCGAGGACATGCAGCAGTAGTCGGTCGACGAACTTCCGCCCTTAACGTTGCCGTTGAGGTACATGTCGACGTAGCCGGTGGTCGCGGTCTTGCCCTTGTACTTGACGGTGCCGCCCAGTTCCGGCAGGTCGTAGGACGGAGTGGAGGCCGAGATCTCGAATGCCGCGAGGTTGACGTTGAGCGCGGAGTCCCACACCACCGTCTTGATCGTGGCCTTGCTCTTCTTGTACTTGGCCTTGACCTTGTAAGTGCCCGGGACGAGATCGGCCGGCAGCGTGTACTTGGCCTTGCCCTTCTTGATCTTGGCCTTCTTGACCATGCTTCCGTCGACAAGGAACTTCACCTTGCCCTTACCGCGGACCTTGGCCGTGATCGTGTTACCGGCCAGGCCGTAGTGCGTGCCAGGCTTGGCCTTCGTCAGCTTCAGTGCCTTCGGCTTGGCTGCACGCTCGCTGGCGCCGGCCTGGGTCGCGTTGCCCGGGGTGGCGTTGGCTGGTGCAGCGGTGGCCACTGCCGCTGCGGGAACGGCAGTGACGAGAGCCAGCGTCGCGGTGGCGAGGACTCGAGACAACTTGTTCATGGTGGGAGATCTCCTGGGTTCGGCTGGGTGTGGTGAGACGGAACTGGCTGGACGAGTTGGTCAGTAGACCTGGTAGAAGCCCGTGTACCCCGTGAAGGAGGCATCCGACGGAATGGTCACGCTGAACCTGAAGCCGCTCTTGTTCGGGGCCTTGACCCGGAACTGACCCTTCTTGTTGGTCTTGACCTTCTTCCAGGCGACGTACTTCTTGCCCTTCTTGCGCTTGAGCACGACCTTCTTCTTGCCGAAGTCCGGCGTGATCTTGCCGACGAGCAGGAGGCCTGGCGTCTCGAAGACAGCCTTACGCGCGACGGACACAGCGAACGGCGCCGACTCGCTCGGCAGGTAGGTGTCTTCGTACTGGTTCACCGCGGTGTACCCGCTGTAGACGATCTTGTACGCCGCATTGGTGGCGGGCTTGACCTTGAAGGCCTCGTAGGTCGTCTCGCTCGCAGTAACCGGCGTCCAGGCCGGAGCGCTGGGCGTCGAGACCAT
The DNA here is from genome assembly GCA_029264225.1 of Nocardioides sp. GTDB lineage: Bacteria > Actinomycetota > Actinomycetes > Propionibacteriales > Nocardioidaceae > Nocardioides. Next base: position 1,987 of record JARICB010000400.1, read on the forward strand.
CAGGGTCACCGTGCCCTTGTATGCGCTGTTGCCATCGGCGCCTGCGACCTTCGAGGTGAGCGTGATCTCGTCGCCGTAGGTGATCGGCAACGTCGAGTAGGTGGTGACTGCCGTGGTGGTCGCCAGGGTCTCGGTAGCGGCATTGGCCGGTGCGCTGAGCGCCACCGGGGAGAGGCCGAGAAGACCGGCAGTGACCAGGCTGGCGGTGAGGCGTGTGAGTCGCATGTTCTCGCACTTTCTGTCGTGGCGCGCAGCAGGAGTGCGCGAATGGGTGGCCCGGATCGGGGCCGACGTCTACGCCGATGAGGCTACCCAGCGGTGGACCCCTCAAACCCCGACTTTTTCCCCGCGTAGAGTTGACGGCTCACCCCCACCCGCTACTGGTTGGGGGCTCGGTTGCGTGCCCCGTCCCGGAGGATCGATCCCATGACTACGCTTACCCGGATCGCCGACGTGCTGCTCGGTGGGCGAGTGCTCGCCGAAACGATGGCGGATGCGAAGGTGCTGCGCACCCTGGATCTCACCGGCCCGGCTGCCGTCCGCCCGATCGTGATCAAGGGCCTGGTCGATGCCGGGCGCACCGTACTTGCAGTCACCGCGACCGCGCGGGAGGCAGAGGACCTGGTGGTCGAGCTCGGTGACCTCGTCGACCCGGCCACCGTGGCCTACTACCCGTCGTGGGAGACGCTGCCGCACGAACGCATGAGTCCTCGCAGCGACACCGTCGGACGTCGACTGGCCGTGCTACGTCGGTTGGTCCACCCGGGAACCGATGCCAGCAACGGGCCGGTCCGGGTCGTGGTCGCTACCGTGCGATCGATCCTCCAACCGCAGGTGAAGGGACTCGCCGACCTCGAGCCGGTGGAGCTCACACCCGGCATGACGGTGACCCTCGATGACGTCGTCCGCGGGCTCAGCGACGCGGCCTACTCACGTGTCGACATGGTGCAGAAGCGCGGTGAGTTCGCCGTGCGTGGCGGCATCATCGATGTCTTCCCGCCGACCGAGGAGCATCCGCTGCGGGTGGAGTTCTGGGGCGACGAGGTCGAACAGATCCGCTCCTTCGCAGTCGCCGACCAGCGCACCGTCGAGGAGCTCGGGCGGCTGTGGGCACCTCCGTGCCGCGAGCTGCTGCTGACGGATGAGGTCCGCGCCCGCGCCGCCGACCTCGGCCGTCTGCATCCCCAGCTGATCGAGCTGACCGACAAGATCGCGGCCGGGATCGCGGTCGAGGGGATGGAGTCGCTCGCTCCGGCGCTGGTCGACGACATGGAACTCTTGGTCGATCTGTTGCCGACGTCGAGCACCGTGTTGGTGCTCGACCCGGAGCGAGCCCGTACCCGCGCCCACGACCTGGTGGCGACGAGCGAGGAGTTCCTCGGCGCCAGTTGGGCGGCTGCGGCCAGTGGCGGTGAGTCACCGATCGACCTGGGCGCGGCCTCCTACCGCGAGGTGGGCGACGTGCGTGCCGTGGCGATCGAACGCAACCTCAGCTGGTGGACGGTCAGCCCTTTCGGCATCGAGACCGACCCGAGCGTGGAGTCCGACGTCGACGTGCTGGCCGGCGCCGTCCGGTCACGGCCGCTGGAGATCGACCCGGCCGCCGCCTACCGCGGGGACATGGACAAGGCGATCGCTGACATCCGCGAGTGGATGGCCAAGGGGTTCAGCGTCACCGTCGTCCATCAGGGCCACGGCCCCGCCAAACGAATGGTCGAGGTGCTGGCCGAGCACGACCTCGCGGCGCGCCTCAGTGACCCCGAGCGCATCGAAGACTCCGAGGACCCGGTAGCCGGCGTGGTCACCGTGACCACCGGCTGCCTGGTCAGCGGCCTGGTCGACCCCGAGACCAAGATCGTCGTCATTACCGGTGAAGACCTGTCCGGGCAGAAGGCCTCCACGCGCGACATGCGCAAGATGCCGGCTCGCCGGAAGAAGCAGATCGACCCCCTCGAGCTGGCGGCGGGCGACTACGTCGTGCACGAGCAGCACGGGGTAGGGCGCTTCGTGGAGATGAAGCAGCGCGAGGTGCAGGGCGCGACCCGCGAATACCTGGTGCTCGAATATGGCTCGACCAAGCGTGGTGCACCGCCGGACCGCCTCTACGTGCCAGCCGACTCGCTCGACCAGGTCACCCGCTACGTCGGTGGTGAACAACCCAGCCTGGACCGGCTCGGTGGCGGCGATTGGACCAAGCGCAAGAACCGCGCCCGTAAGGCGGTGCGCGAGATCGCGGCCGAGCTGATCAAGTTGTACGCCGCCCGGCAGGCCACCCAGGGCTACGCCTTCGGACCCGACACCCCGTGGCAGCGCGAGCTCGAGGATGCGTTCCCGTTCCACGAGACGCCCGACCAGCTGAGCACCGTCGACGAGGTCAAGGCCGACATGCGTCGTACGGTGCCGATGGACCGTCTGGTGTGTGGCGACGTCGGCTACGGCAAGACCGAGATCGCCGTGCGGGCTGCTTTCAAGGCCGTCCAGGACGGCAAACAGGTGGCGGTCCTCGTGCCCACCACGCTCCTCGTCACCCAGCACCTGTCGACGTTCGCCGAGCGGATGAGCGGCTTTCCGGTCGTGCTCAAGGGACTCTCGCGGTTCCAGACCGACAAGGAGGCACGCGAGGTGCTGGCCGGCCTGGCCAGCGGCGAGGTCGACATCGTGGTCGGCACCCACCGCCTGCTCAACCCCGACATCCAGTTCAAGGACCTCGGCCTGATCGTGGTCGATGAGGAGCAGCGCTTCGGCGTCGAGCACAAGGAGCAGATGAAGCAGCTCCGGACCAGCGTCGATGTGCTCGCGATGAGCGCGACGCCGATCCCGCGTACGCTCGAAATGGCGGTCACCGGCATCCGGGAGATGTCCACGATCACTACTCCGCCCGAGGAGCGGCACCCCGTGCTGACCTACGTCGGGGCCTACGAGGACCGGCAGGTGATCGCCGCGATCCGGCGCGAGCTGCTGCGTGAGGGGCAGGTCTTCTTCATCCACAACCGGGTGCAGTCGATCGAGAAGGCGGCCGCCCGGATTCGTGAACTCGTGCCCGAGGCGCGGGTCGCCACCGCCCACGGGCAGATGGGCGAGCACGGCCTCGAGCGGGTCATGCTCGACTTCTGGGAGAAGAATTTCGACGTGCTCGTCTGCACGACCATCGTCGAGTCGGGCCTCGACGTCTCGAACGCCAACACGATGATCATCGAGCGGGCCGACACCTTGGGCCTGTCCCAACTCCACCAGCTCCGCGGCCGAGTCGGGCGCTCTCGCGAACGCGCCTACGCCTACTTCCTGTATCCGCCGGAGAAGCCGTTGACCGAGACCGCGCATGAACGACTCGCCACCTTGGCCCAGCACTCCGACCTCGGCGGCGGCATGGCCATCGCGATGAAGGACCTCGAGATCCGTGGCGCCGGCAACCTGCTGGGAGGGGAGCAGTCCGGCCACATCGCCGACGTCGGCTTCGACCTCTACGTCAGGTTGGTCGGCGAAGCAGTCGAGGACTTCAAGGCCAGCTCGGAGGGACGCACCGGCGAACCCGAACTGCGGGAGGTCCGGATCGAACTGCCGGTCGATGCGCACCTGCCGCACGCCTACATCCCCTCGGAACGGCTGCGGCTGGAGATGTACAAACGGCTGGCCGAGGTTCGCGCCGACGACGACGTCGACCAGTTGCGCGAAGAGATGGTCGACCGCTACGGCGAGCCGCCGATCGAGGTGGAATCGCTGTTGCTCGTGGCCAGGTTCCGCGCACGAGCCCGGCAGGCGGGTATCGGGGAGATCACGATCGCCGGCAAATATGTGCGGTTCGCACCCGTCGACCTGCCCGACTCGCGCGTCGTACGCCTCAACCGGGTCTATCCGAAGAGCATCGTGAAGGCACCCGTCCACACGATCTTGGTGCCGCGTCCGCAGACCGCAGTCATCGGGGGCCGATCGATCGATGGGATCGCCCTGCTTGAATGGGCCAGCCACGTGATCGAGGACATCATCGATCCGGCACCGAAACAGCAACCACCCAGGAGTACTTCGTGAGCAACCGCCGTTTCCTGAACGGGGCAGCCCCCGCCATCGCAGTGACGCTGTCCGCGTTGCTCCTGAGCGGGTGCGCAGGCAGTGCCTCGCCCGGGGTTGCCGCCAAGGTCGGTGACGACACCATCAGCAGCTCGCGTGTCGACGCGGCCACCGGTCACCTGTGCACCGCGCTGTCAGATCAGTTCAAGGCCCAAGGTGCTGCCGTCCCGCTGGGCTTCGTGCGGCAGGGCGTCGTGCAACTGCTGACGCTTGCCTCGCAGGCCGAGCAGATCGCGGCCGAGTACGACGTTTCGCCCGGCGCGGCCTATGAGCGCGATGTCGCAGAGCGCACCGACACCGCAGCGAGGCTCCCCGAGGAGGTCCGCGCCGACTACATCGACGTGATGAGCGCGCAGGCTCTGGCCCAGGACGTGCTCGACCAGGTCGGCAGGGCCAAGCTGGCAGCCGAGGGCTTCGACAAGCCGACCGCCGAACAGATCACCCAGGCCGGCGTCGATGTCTTCAACACCTGGCCGGAGGCCAACGAGATCGAGGTCGACCCGAAGTATGGCGTGCAGCTCGTCGACGGAACCTTGAGCCCGGCCGACACCAACCTCTCTGTCGCGGTCAGTGACCAGGCGAAGGCTGGCCTGGTCACCGAGCCCGACGCGGGCTACGCCAATTCGCTGCCCAGCAACCAGCGCTGCGGCTGAACCACCACCCTGACTGCCAACCGGATCGCCATGGGACAGGCCGAGGGTGAGCCGCTGGTCGAGTTCATCGAGGTGATGCGGCGGCTGCGGGCGGAGTGCCCGTGGAAGGCCGAGCAGACACATCGCTCGCTGGCGCGCTACCTCCTCGAGGAAACGCACGAGACTCTGGAAGCGATCGACCTCGGCGATGACGAGCACCTGCGTGAAGAGTTGGGCGACCTGCTGCTCCAGGTCTACTTCCATGCTGCGATCGCCGAGGAGCGGGGCGCCTGGAACCTCGATGATGTCGCGGCGGGCGTGATCGCCAAGATGCGCCGCCGCAACCCCCATGTGTTCGCCTCGTCAGAGCCGACGGAACTGACGGCCGCTGAGGTCAACGATGCCTGGCAGGTCGCCAAGGCAGCCGAGAAGTCGACCCGCTCCGCGCTTACCGACGGGCTGCCGCCGGGCTTGCCGGCGCTGCTCTACGCCGACAAGGTGCTCGATCGGCTGGCTCGGGTCGGTGACGCTCCGCCCGTCGCGGACACCACGTCGAGTGGTGGCGCCGCTGATCGACTCGGTGACAGGCTGCTCGCGCTGGTCGCCGAGGCGCGGGTCGAGGGGATCGACCCCGAACAGGCGCTGCGCAACGCCGTAGGTCGACTGCTGTAGCGCCAGCCCTCAGCAGGTGCGGTAGACGTATCCGCGCTGGCCTCGTGGAGTGACATCGCGGTCGCGCAGCATGATGGAGATTCGCTCACCGCGGGCCCGGCACGCCCGCTGGTAGGCCGCCCGTCCGTTGTCGGCATATTCGATCTCGATCACGTGGTCGCCGTAGCGACGCATGTAGGTGCCGCACTCGCGGTAGACCTCGCAGTCCTCGGCGATCGCGAAGTCGAAGCGCAGCGACGCATCGCGGGTCAAGGAGGCGGCGTTCTTCTGTGCGATCGCCAGGCCCGATCGGTGCGCCTGGGCGATCAGCAGTCGGGCGTAGGCAGTGGCGTCGGCCCGGCTGAGTCGTCCACCCGAGCGGGTCCACGAGTCCAGGTTGTCAGGCTCGATCGCGTCAAAGCCGTCGCGCGCGCAGCCGCGCATCCACCGGCCCATGATCCGGGCGAGCCGGCTGCGCTGTTCGGTGCTCGACAGGTCGAGCAGCACTTCGTTCGGCCAACCCGGGTCGTGGACCTCAGCACCGTCTCGCTCACGCAGCAGCAGGTCGGGGTGTCGACGCTGCCACCAGTCGAGCTCGCCCGGTTGGGTCTGGAAGGCATTGACGTAGCAGACGTCGTAGGCCGAGCCGCTGGGGCGCACGGACCGGTCGCGCAGCACCACTCCGACGTCTGCGGCCGGGCGGTAGGCGCCACCGATCTGGTAGTCGGCGTGCACATTCACCGGTGGTGCCGGCTGCGGCATCAGCAGGCCGAGGACGAGCGTCAACGTTGGGAGGATCACCCTGTCATTGTGTCTGCTGCGCCCCGAGCCTCGACGTGAGGACCACGATCGTGAGTCAGGCAGAGCCGTGCCTGCGCCTGGGATTAGGGTGGTTGGACACCCTTGGCATCCGACCTTGTGGCAATCGACCTTCAGGAGCACCATCGTGGCATCCATCGCAGCAGTCGGCGCACGCGAGATCCTCGACTCTCGAGGAAACCCCACCGTGGAGGTCGAGGTGCTTCTCGATGATGGCGCCTTCGGCCGTGCCGCAGTGCCCAGCGGTGCCTCCACCGGCGCCTTCGAGGCGATGGAGTTGCGCGACGGTGGCAAGCGCTACGGCGGCAAGGGTGTGCAGAAGGCGGTCAAGGCCGTCGTCAACGACATTGCCGGTGTGATCATCGGACTGGAGGCCGACGACCAGCGTGTCGTCGACCAGACGATGCTGTCGCTCGACGCCACCCCGAACAAGGCGAAGCTCGGCGCCAACGCGATCCTCGGCGTCTCGTTGGCCACCGCTCGGGCGGCGTCGGAGTCGGCAGGTCTGCCGCTCTTCCGCTACGTCGGCGGCCCCAACGCTCACCTGCTGCCCGTCCCGATGATGAACATCCTCAACGGCGGCGCCCATGCCGACACCAATGTCGACGTGCAGGAGTTCATGATCGCGCCTATCGGTGCGGCGACGTTCTCCGAGGCGCTCCAGCAGGGTGCCGAGGTCTACCACGCCCTTAAGGCCGTGCTGAAGAAGAAGGGTCTGGCCACCGGAGTCGGCGACGAAGGTGGTTTCGCTCCCGACCTCAAGTCCAACCGGGCCGCCCTCGATCTGATCGCCGAGGCCGTCAAGAGCGCCGGCTTCAAGCTGGGCAAGGACTTCGCGCTCGCACTCGACGTCGCAGCCTCGGAGTTCCACGACAAGTCGAAGTACACCTTCGAGGGCAAGAAGAAGTCGTCGACCGAGATGATCGACTACTACGCCGACCTGGTCGCCTCCTACCCGATCGTCTCCATCGAGGACCCCCTGGACGAGGACGACTGGGACGGCTGGAAGGCCATGACCGACGTCCTGGGCGCCAAGACCCAACTGGTAGGTGACGACCTGTTCGTGACCAACGTCGAGCGGCTCCAGCGTGGCATCAGCGGCGGCCAGGCCAACTCCCTGCTCGTCAAGGTCAACCAGATCGGGTCGCTGACCGAGACCCTGGACTCGGTCGACCTGGCGCACCGCAACGGTTTCAGCTGCATGATGAGCCACCGATCGGGCGAGACCGAGGACACCACGATCGCGGACCTCGCCGTTGCCACCAACTGCGGCCAGATCAAGACCGGCGCCCCGGCCCGGTCCGAGCGCGTCGCCAAGTACAACCAGCTGTTGCGCATCGAGGACGAACTGGGTGACGCGGCTCGCTACGCCGGCGTCGGCGCGTTCCCTCGTTTCCGCGGCTGATCGGGGCAGACTGCTCCACATGGCTTCCCAGCGTCCCGGCTCGCGGGGTGAGACACCCCGGGGCGGGTCCGGTGGCAGTGTCCGGCCCGGCACCCGCACCTCGCGCAGCGAGGGCGGGCGTACCGAGCGGGGCTCGTCCCGGGCGCGCCCGGGCGATTCGCGTGCGAGCGCGGCCTCAGCCACGGCCACGGGTGGCTCCGGCCGCGCACCATCGCCCCGACGGCCGCGCTTCACCGGGCGCGCTGCCGTGCTGGTGCTGGTGCTCGCGGTGTTGACGGTCTCCTATGCGTCTTCGATGCGGGCCTACCTCGATCAGCGCTCGCACATCGGTGAACTCAAAGCCGCCATCGACGAGCGCGAGGCCAGCATCCACTCCCTCGAACGGGAGAAGCAGCGCTGGGAGGACCCCGCTTTTGTCCGGGCGCAGGCCCGCGCCCGCTTCGGCTACCTGATGCCGGGAGAGACCGGCTTCCTGGTGCTCGATGAGTCGGGCAAGCCGCTGGAGAGCCAGGCGTCGTTGAGCGACCCGCAGGAGGTCATCAAGACCGTACCGACCGCATGGTGGTCTAAGGCCTGGGATTCGGTCGAGCTTGCCGGCAATCCTCCTGCGCCGGCCCAGGCTCCGGCTACCGAGATCGACGGAGTGAAGAAACAATGAACCCATCACCCGACGTGGCGGCCATCGCCGCCCAGCTCGGACGTGAACCGCGCGCCATCCACGACATCGGACACCGCTGCCCGTGTGGGAATCCGGACGTCGTGACGACCCAGCCGCGTCTTCCCAACGGCACGCCGTTCCCGACCACCTTCTACCTGACCTGCCCGCGGGCTGCGTCGAGGATCGGCACGCTCGAGGGCTCCGGCCTGATGAAGCAGATGCAGGACCGGCTCGGCACCGATCCCGATCTGGCGGCTGCCTATCGCGCCGCCCACGACGCCTACCTGGAGTTCCGCTCCACGCTGGGCGACGTACCCGAGATCGAAGGGATCTCTGCGGGCGGTATGCCCGACCGGGTCAAGTGCCTGCACGTGCTGGCCGGGCAGTCGCTGGCGATGGGCCGCGGCGTGAACCCGCTCGGTGACGAGGTGCTCGACCTGCTCGGCGAGTGGTGGACCTCGGGTCCGTGCGTCTCGCCCGGCGGCGAGGACGTCGTG
>JARICB010000446.1 GCA_029264225.1 Nocardioides sp.
CCTGATCAACACCGACCACACCAGCACCGAAACGGAGGACCTGACACCCGCCGCACTCACTGCCTAGAGTGCAACCAGCGGATCACGCGGTGGCCCCCTTCATCCACCACGACCGTGGACTCGACCCATCCGTGACCCCGCGCGACTGATTCATCGCCTATTCACGGCCGGATGACGACGAGTGACGACTCCCAGATCCGCTCTCCCAGAACGCCCTCGAAGACCTTCAAACCGAGCGGCACGCATGCTACGAAGGTCCGTAGATCGGTCCGCCCCCTTGGGCGGGCCGAGCGTCGTTTCAGGGGTCGTTGACGAACAGTGACGGGCGGTGACGAGGCCATCATGCATGGCGGAGTGAAGTTCTACCGCGGCTCGGCCGCCGCTGCCCGGTCTTACGTCGAGGCTGACCACTCTCGTGCCGATGACTACTACCTGGCTGAGGGCTCCGGCCTGGCCGAGCACCATGTCGCGACGGTCGGCAGCGACACGGTGAGGTTGGAGCGCCGCCCAGACCTCGACGGCGACGGCTATGAGTACTGGGTAGCTGGCTACGACGTGGCCACGAGTTGGGCGAAGGGTCGGCTGCGAGAGGACGAGAATGCTCTGCGATTCGTCGAGGTCATCGTCAATGGGCCGAAGACATGGTCGCTGGCGGCCGCCCTACATCCCGAGATCGCTGAGGCGTACGACGCCGCCCAGTCCCGCGCGGCGAGCGAGATCATCGGCTGGGTCGCGGAGCACGCGACCACGCGCGTGGGTCCCCGGGGCCGGCAGGCCCAGGTCCCGGTGGAGAAGATCGAAGCCGCCGTCATCCGGCACTACACCTCCCGTGCCGGTGACCCGCACCGCCATCTGCATCTCCAGATCAACGCCCGCGTCTTCGCTGCCTGTGCCTGGCGCGGCCTGCACTCGGTCGGGGTCAGGGACTCAATCGAGGCCATCAACGGCATCGGTCACGCCGCGATCATGTGCGACCCCGAGTTCCGGGCAGCGCTAGCGGCTCGTGGCTACACCCTCGACGACGCCGGTGAAGTCCGCGAGCTGAGCCCGTTTGCGGGACCCTTCAGCGAGCGCGCCACCCAGATCGCTCGCAACGTCAACCGCTACGAAGCCGAATGGCGCGCCGCCCATTCCGGCCAGGAGCCCGGGCCGAAACTGCGCCGATCGTGGGACCGCCGCGCGTGGGCTGACGCCCGTCCCGACAAGGTCGTACCCGCCTCGGGTGCCGAGCTGGTAGCGCGGTGGAACGAGGAGCTGCACGACCTCGGCTTCCACCAGCCTCATCAGGTGACGGGTGTCGGGTCCACTCCGATCGGCGCCATCGACCGCGACGTCGCGGTCGAGGTGATCTTGTCCCGGCTCGGGGCGAAGCGGTCGGCGTGGAATGCCGCTGACATCCGCGGCGAGACCGAGAAGCTGATCGCCTCGATCGGGATCATGGCCCAGCGCGCGGCACGCGCCGAGCTGACCGAGGACATCACCGCCCGCGCCGTCGAGCTCGGTCGTCCACTTCTGAGTCGGGTTGATGTCCCTGAGCACATCCGCGCGCTCACCTCCGAGAGGGTGCTCCAGGTTGAGGCCGACCTCAACCATCGCCTCGCGATCCGGGCCGATCAGCCCGTGACGCCCGCTCGTCGGGCCCAGATCCCCAGTCGCCTCATCGACCGGCTCGACGCCGGCCAGCGCCGTGCCGTGGCTGCGCTGGTCGGGCACGCGGGCCTTCTCGTGATCGAGGGCGCCGCCGGGACCGGTAAGACCACCACCCTCGCTGCAGCTCGTGCCGCACTCGATGCCCAAGACCGGCGGCTGGTCGTGGTAACCCCGACCCTCAAGGCCGCCCAGGCCGCCCGGCAGCAGGTCGGGACTGACGCGTTCTCCGCAGCCTGGCTGGCCCACCAGCACGGCTACTTATGGGACAACGACGGCCACTGGACCCACCACCCCACCCCACGGCAGCAGATCCCCGCCGAGGCCCGACTGCTGCCCGGTGACGTACTCCTCGTCGACGAGGCCGGGATGCTCGACCAGGGCACCGCCTGCGCACTCCTCGCTATCGCCGACCACGCCGGTGCCGAAGTGGTGTTCCTCGGCGACCGTCACCAGCTCCCGGCCGTGGGGCGTGGGGGAGTGCTCGACCTCGCCGCCCGCTGGGCACCCGATCAAGCCCGGCTCGAGCTCGCCGCCGTCCACCGGTTCGCCGACCCGGTCTACGCCGGGCTCAGCCTTCTCATGCGCGTCGGTGAGCAAAGTGGTGAGGTGTTCGACCAGCTCGTCGAACGGGGACAGATCGTCCTCCATCCCACCGAGGTCGAACGCACGGCCGCCCTCGCGAGCGCCAGTGGTCTCGTTATCGCGGACACCCGCGACCAGGTCGCTGCGCTCAACGCCGTCGTCCGCGACCACCACGGCACTGGCGCAAGCGCTGGTGAGCGGTCTGGTGAGCCGGTCACGCGTGCTGGTGAGCGGATCGGGCTCGGGGACCGAGTGGCGACGCGTCGCAACGACCGCGACCTCGGAATCGCGAACCGCGAGACCTGGACCGTGGCCGGCATCTGCGAGGACGGCAGCCTGCTGGTAGCCGGACGCGTCGGGCAACGGCTCCTGCCCGCCGACTACGTCCGGGAGCATGTCGAGCTGGCCTACGCCACCACCGTCCACGGCGTCCAAGGCGAGACTGTCGACCACGCGCACTTCGTCGTCGGCGAGACCACCGGCGCAGCGGCTACCTACGTCGCCATGACCCGCGGTCGCCACACCAACACCGCGCACCTGGTCGCCCAGGACCTCGACTCGGCCCGCAAGCAATGGGTCGAGGTCTTCAGTCGCGACCGCGCCGACCTTGGCCCGGCCCACGCCGCCCAGGCCGCGGCCGAGGACATCGAGCGTTACGGACCCCAGGCCCCCGCGCGTGCCCCAGGGAGCGGCACCGCACTGCAGGCAGGAGCACTCCAGCAGCCACCACGACGGCGCCCCCACCCACCCGAACTCCCGCCCGTCGGTGCTCCCGCCCCTGGCCCTGGCCCTGGGCCCGGCATCGGGTTCTGACACCACCGGTCGCCATCACGCTCGCGTCGTCGGTGGCCACGAGATTCCCCGGCGTCAGGTGTCCGATCCGGGCGAGTGCCGGTTGCTGTCACTGGTAGGAGGACCGGACGAGCCGGGCTCCACGGACGCCGAGGGGAACCCACCCGATGCCCGTCGTCAACCAGCGTTCCCATCAGCGCTCCCCCCGACCCGAAATCCGGGGGGACGCACCCCCTTCAACCCTCGTCCCACGATGTGGACAACTTTTGGGGGGACGCTGTCTGACCTGCGAAAACGCGACAGCCGCGGGAGCGTACCCCCTGCGTCCCCCCTGTTGGGAACGCCACAGGGGGACGTTCGGGGGTACGCCCAGGCGTCACCCTTCGTCCAATGCTGCGCACCTGGTTGGACCAAGGAGGTCATCGCGATGAGCCCGATCCACATCCCGCCCGAGTGGGACGACAACGACGTCCTCTACTTCGAGGAGTTCTGCGCCTTCGTCCGTACCCCGCAACGCACCGCACGCGACTGGAAACGCCGAGGTATCGGACCCCGCTGGTGGCGCATCAACGGCAACGGCCGCCTGTACACCACCGTCGCCGAACTACGCCGCTTCCTTGCAGCCGGCCGCCGGCGCGAGTCTGGGAATGAGTGACGCGGCCATGAAGCAGCGTCGCTGATCGAGCCCTGCCATGTCGACGACCCTCAGCGCCGAACAGGACGCCCGAGCCATCCGTGCGCTCGCGGTGTTCAAGGCGAAGCGCGAGGCGTTGCGAGCAGGGCTGCCGCTCCAGCAGCTCGACACCGCCGCCTGGGTCGTCGACGTCGACACCAGGGCCCGCGAGGTCGCTTGACCGCCGCTCGTCTCGTCCGGTGTCTGAGACAATGGAAAACGGAAAGGAGGTGGGTCGTGGTCTTCCAAGGTGAAGTGCTCTCCATCGGAGCGCTGCTCGAGCGCGCTCAGGCCGCCCCGGCCCACGAGCCGGACCGTCATGTCGGGGTCCGGCACACCGCTGCTGACAACGCGCTGCGATGCGCGGAGTTGGTGACTGCTGGCGAGTCGCTGGACGCGTGCTGGCGCTTCGGCGTCCTTCAGACCCTCGACGACTACACCTCAACCCTGCGTCGAGGCGGCGCGGCCCTTGCCGCACTTGTCTTCACCGCCGTCCCCGCGTCCACCGGATCCGACGAGGTCGACGCCGCCTTCGCCGCCCTGGCAGACCACCTGGCCGAGCGAGACGGTTGGCCCGTGCCTGGTTGGGCTCTTGACCCGGCCCGGCGTGCCGACGGCTGGTACCCCGCCGTTCCAGACACCTGGAGGGCCGAGGCCGAGCGCGACAGTCCCCGCGCCTTCACGCAGCGCGGCATCTTCATCACTGCACGGTCTCTGAACCGGGCATGAACAGCGAGGCGCGACAACTGGACGCAGAGCAGGTCCTCGGCCTGCTCCACGAACTGTCGGAGCGCCTGGCGGCCGGTAGCGTGCAGGCACAGCTCTTCGTCGTGGGCGGGGCGGCCATGGCACTGGCCTACGACCAGGGCCGTCTGACCCGCGACGTGGATGCCCTATTTGTCCCTGCGCCGGAGGTGCGGGCCGCTGCTGCAGAGATCGGCGCCGCCCACGGCCTGGAGCCGGACTGGCTCAACGACGCCGCCAAGGGCTTCCTTCCAGGCCCCGACGAGCACCCGCAAACCGTGTTCGAGTCCGAATCGCTGCTGGTGCAGGTCGCCTCGCCGGAGTATCTGCTGGCGATGAAACTCTATGCCTCCCGCGACGAGCGAGACCTCGACGATGCCGCGACCCTGTTCAACCGACTCGGCTACACCACGGCTCAGGAGGCAGTCGACCTGCTGAGCCGCACCTACCCGCCAGCGCAACTGCTCCCACGCCACTTCTACATCGCCGAAGACGTCGCCCAGCGGGCCG
>JARICB010000106.1 GCA_029264225.1 Nocardioides sp.
CCGACCACGCTGGACACCCTGTTCGCGGCGGCCACCGACGACATGGCGGCGGCGTTCGCCACGGTGTTCATCGTGGCCACGGTGCTGGTCGGCTGCTGCCTGATCCCCGCCGCCTTCCTGCCGCGCAAGAAGGTCGCAGCGCTCGACCCGGCCGTGATGGTGGGTCACTGACCACCTGAGCTCTCAGGTCTGGGTGCCGAGCGCCAGTGGCAACACGGCGCTCGCACCGGCCTCGCGAATCGCGCGGGCTGCCAGCGTCAGGGTCCATCCCGACACCACGAGGTCGTCCACCAGCAGCACGCTCGCCCCGGCCGGGATGTCGGCCTGCAGGTCGAAACGGCGACTCACCGCTGCCACCCGCTGGGCGGAGTTGGCCTGACCGGCACCCGGTGCGATGTCCGGATTGACGATCGCCCAGGAGCCGACGATGGGAATCCGCATGACGCGCGACAGACCGCCGGCCAGGTCGCGGGTCAGCGTCGGGCGGGTGGCGGACTCCACGAAGATGATGGCCTGGGGTCGGGCGGGCCAGGTGCTCGACCAGTCCTTCATCACGGCCAGCAGCGCCTGCGTCAGCGACGGCGGCACCGCAGCGTCAGGTGTGTCCTCGCGGAACAGTGAACGCAAGGCCTGCCCGTGACCGAGGTCGGTCAGCCGCGCGATGGCCCGGCCCTCGACCGGGCCCGAGGTGATCTTGCCCTTGAGGTCGAGGCCAAGGTTGCCCAACGCGGTGGGCCACATCTTGCGTGGTTCGATGGCGACGCCCGGTCGTTGCAGCGCCGCGCCCGCCTCGGTCACCGCCGCCTCGCTGAGCGCCGTCGACAGGCTCAGCCCACCGCAGTTGTCGCAGCGGCCACAGTCGACGGCGGCCGGGTCGTCGAGCTGCTCTCGCAGGTAGCGCATCCGACACTGGTCGGTGTCGAGGTAGGCCAGCATCGCCGACTGTTCGCGGTGGCGAGCCTCGGCGACCCGGGCATAACGCTCGGCGTCGTAGGCCCACGGTTCGCCGGTCGCGATCCAGCCACCCTTGACGCGGCGTACGGCCCCATCCACGTCGAGGACCTTGAGCAGCGTCTCCAACCGGTTGCGGCTCAGCTCGACGTAGCTCTCCAACGCCACGGTGCTCAACGAGCCCGGCGCCTGGGCCAGCACCTCCAAGGTCTGCCGCACGAGATGCTCGGGCGGGAATGCGAGGGAGGCGAAGTAGGCCCAGATGTCGCGGTCCTCGACCTGGGGCAGCAGCACCACGGTGGCCTGATCGGTGCCACGACCGGCTCGGCCGACCTGTTGGTAATAGGCCACCGGCGACTGGGGGGCGCCAAGGTTGATCACGAAGCCGAGGGTTGCGTCGAAGCCCATCCCCAGCGCTGACGTGGCGACCAGGGCCTTGACCCGCCCCTCGACGAGGTCGTTCTCGAGGGCTTGTCGTTCGGTCTGCTCGGTCTGGCCGGAGTAGGCGGCCACTTCGAGACCACGCTCGCGCAGGTAGGCGGCCACCTCCTGGGTCGCGGCCACCGTCAGGCAGTAGATGATCCCCGACCCGGGCTGCTCGGCGAGATGGTCGGCCAGCCACGCCAGCCGCTGCTCGGCGGTCTTGAGCCGGACCACCCCCAGGCGCAGCGACTCCCGGTCGAGCGAACCGCGGAGCACCAGCACGCCGTCGGGGTCACGCGTCGCATCGGCTGCCAGCCCGCCGAGCTGCTCGGCAACGTCACCGGTGACCCGCTCGTTGGCGGTGGCGGTCGTGGCCAGCACCGGGATGCCTGCCGGGAGCGAGTCGAGCAGCGTGCGGATGCGGCGGTAGTCGGGGCGGAAGTCGTGTCCCCAATCGGAGATGCAGTGTGCCTCGTCCACCACGAGCAGTCCGCAGGTGGCTGCCAGGCGGGGCATCACCTCGTCGCGGAAACCGGGGTTGTTGAGTCGTTCGGGGCTGACCAGCAAGACGTCGACCTCACCGGCGTTGATCGCATCGTTGATCGGCTGCCACTGCTCGATATTGGTCGAGTTGATGGTCACCGCGCGGATGCCCGCGCGCTCGGCCGCGGCGATCTGGTTGCGCATCAGGGCGAGTAGCGGGGAGACGATCACGGTAGGTCCGGCCCCCTGGCCGCGGAGCAGCAGGGTGGCGACGAAGTAGACGGCCGACTTGCCCCATCCGGTGCGCTGCACCACGAGCGCCCTACGGCGCTCGACTGCCAGCGCCTCGATGGCCGACCACTGGTCCTCGCGGAGCGTCGCGGGGGGCTGCCCGGGCTTGGGCCCGACCAGCGCCTGCAGGTGTTGCTCGGCCGCAGCCCTGGCCTCGCGGCGTACGTCCTGCGTCATGGCGCTCATAGGCCCTGTCTATCAACCAGCACCGTGGCAGACGTCACCCGCCTCTTCCGACCAACGATGCACCCCAGGTGGCCACTCCGGCCTAGATTTGGCACTGGATCGATGCTCGCGGCATCCGCGGAGCCGATCCCCCTACGCCTGGCCGGTCGCCGCTCCTTCATGGAGGCGACCGGCCAGAACCAACTTCCGGTGTTACCGAACAGTCCTGCAGTCTGCGCCTGGATTTACAGCGTGACTGTTCGGTAACGACCTGCGGGGCGGGGGGCAACGACCCGCTGGGCAGGGGGCAGGGCGGGGCTGGGCGGGGGGC
>JARICB010000138.1 GCA_029264225.1 Nocardioides sp.
CCGTGATGACCCTGTTCCGTTCCCCCCGCACGGTGATCCACCTGGTGACCGTGCTCGAGGAGATGCCGGTTCAGGAGACCGCCGACGGCATCACCGAACTGCACGCCGCCGAACTTCCGGTCGGCGGGGTGATCGTCAATCTGGTCCGCCCTCGCGACCTGACCGGCGAGCAGTTGGGAGAAGTCCGCACCGGGGCCATCGACCGCACAGCCTTGGCGAACGAACTCACCGCAGCCGGACTCGAGGTCGATGACCGCCTCATCGACGGTCTGCTCGACGAGGGCCGACACCACGCCGAGCGACGCGAACTGGAGGACAACCAGCGGGCGCTGGTCCAAGAAATGGGCGTCCCCACCTACGAACTGCCCCGACTTCCCTCGGGTGTGGACATGGGCGGGCTCTACGAACTTGCCGGACTCCTGCGCGATCAGGGGATGGCCTGAGATGGGTGCACCGATGAACACGAAGAACACCCGCGTCGGCCCCCTGGCTTCCGCCAGCGGAGCGCCAGCGACCGCGCCGCTGGACATCGACGCGCTGCTCGACAACCCGAACACGGGGATCATCGTCTGCTGCGGCTCCGGCGGCGTCGGCAAGACCACGACATCGGCTTCCCTGGCGTTGCGCGCAGCCGAACGCGGACGGAAGGTCGTGGTCCTGACCATCGATCCGGCCCGCCGTTTGGCCCAGTCCATGGGCATCGAAGCCCTGGACAACACTCCCCGACCCGTCCTCGGCATCACGGAGGGCGCCGGCTCGCTCGACGCGATGATGCTGGACATGAAGCGCACCTTCGACGAGGTCGTGGAAAGCCAAGCGACCCCGGAGAAAGCCAAGCAGATCCTCGACAACCCCTTTTATGTCGCGCTGTCCAGTTCATTCGCCGGCACCCAGGAGTACATGGCGATGGAGAAGCTCGGACAGCTTCACCGGGACGCCAGGAAGAGCGGCGAGTACGACCTGATCGTCGTGGACACCCCGCCCAGTCGCTCTGCCCTGGACTTCCTCGACGCCCCCGAACGGCTGAGCAGCTTCCTGGACGGCAAGTTCATCCGTCTGCTCCTGGCCCCGGCGCGTGGCCCGGCACGGCTGATGACAGCGGGGATGGGTGTGGTCACCAGTGCCCTGACGAAAATCCTCGGGGCCACGGTTCTGACTGATCTACAGATGTTCGTCACAGCCTTTGACACTCTTTTCGGCGGCTTCCGTCAGCGAGCCCAGAAGACCTACGAACTCCTCCAGGCCGACGGTACGGCGTTCCTGGTCGTGGCCGCCCCCGAGCCGGACGCACTGCGCGAGGCGGCGTACTTCGTGGAACGACTCAGTGGCGAGAACATGCCACTGGCGGGTCTGGTGGTGAACCGGGCGAGTGCTGCACCGGAGAGCGACCTCAGCGCGGACGAGGCGATGGCGGCAGCAGAGCGGTTGCGCCGCAAGGGAGCCACGGGTGAGGTGCCGGCGGGTCTGCTCCGACTGCACGCCGACCGAATGCGGATGGTCAGCAGGCAGAGCTTGCTCCGGGAGCGGTTCAGTGCCGCGCACCCGGGCGTGCCGACGACCGTGGTCCCGGCCCTGTCCACCGACGTGCACGACCTCGATGGACTGCGCACCGTCGGCGACCTGCTCGCTGGCGATCAACGGCCCGGCTGACGGCCGCGCAATGATTCGTGTCTGAGCGCACCGCGCATTCAGGTGAGCGTTGCGGTGGCCGCCTCAGTGGCGCTCACCCACCGAGCATGCTCAGGCAAAAACCGCATTCTTGTGGTCCTCCTTGGCCGCCTCCAACAGCGAGCGCCACGAGGACGCTGGCTTGCGACGCAGCAGGGCCCGACGCTCACGCTCGGTCATCCCGCCCCAGACACCCCATTCGATCTGGTTGTCCAATGCCTCGGCCAAGCACTCCGTGCGCACCAGGCAGGAGCCGCACACAGCCTTCGCCTTGTTCTGTTCGGCTCCCCGCACAAACAGTTGATCCGGCTCGGCCTGACGGCAAGCCGCGGCCGGCGCCCAGTCTTCAACCCACATGCTGTCCCCACATCCATCCGAGATGGCTAGCCCCGATCGAGCCATTCCAAGTTGGGCCTGAACCCCCCACGGGCCAATCCCCACGAGACAAGATAGACAATGGAACGCTCCAGCAACAGACTCATTTCGGTCAGACCGCCCTAGTCAGAAAGGACTAGGCGCCAACTCCGCTGGAGTGGGGACACGCAGGCATCCTCACGTACTCTGGTCCGCATGCCTGCCCCTGACGGAGAGCCCACGCGACTCAAGACCGTGCTCTCGCACCTCGGTTCGATGATCGCCGTTGCTGCGATCCTGGGAGTGGTCACGGCTGGTCTGGCGATTCCGTTCGCGACTGTGGTGGGTCTGACCGCCCAGAACGTGGCTGACTCGGTCAACGAGCTCCCGGACGAGTTGGAGACCAAGGCCCTCCCGCAACGGACCAGGATCCTGGCCAAGGACGGCAGCACCCTCGCCACGCTCTACGACGAGAACCGGGTCAACGTACCCCTGGACCAGGTCTCCAAGACCATGCGTCAGGCGATCATTGCGATCGAGGACTACCGCTTCTATCAACACGGGGCGCTGGACGTGAAGGGCACACTGCGGGCCTTCGTGACCAACCAGGCCTCCGGCAGCACGCGTCAGGGTGGCTCATCGATCACCCAGCAGATGGTGAAGCTGACCCTGCTCAACCAGGCCACGACCGACGAGGAGCGCAAGGCAGCGATGGAGGACACCATCGCGCGCAAGATCCGTGAATTGCAGTTCGCGATCGGATTCGAGAAGAACTACTCCAAGGACTGGATCCTGGAGCGCTATCTCAACATCGCCTACTTCGGGGACGGCGTCTACGGCATCCAGGCCGCCGCTCGGCACTATTTCAGCAAGGACGCCCGCAAGCTCAACCTGCGCGAGTCCGCCACACTGGCCGGACTGGTGAAGAACCCGGTTGGCTACGACCCGACCTCCTTCCCGGACAGGGCGCTGGCGCGCCGAAACCTGGTGCTGGACCGAATGGCCCAACTCAACGTCATCGCGACCCGCACCGCCGAGAAGACCAAGAACCAAGAGCTCAAGCTCAAGATCACCCCGAACCGGAACGGCTGTCTGTTCTCTGCGGCCCCCTTCTTCTGCGACTACGTCGTGAACTACCTCAAACGCGACCCGGCGCTGGGCAAGACCCGCAGCGACCGCGAGGATCTGCTCACCTCGGGCGGCCTGACGATCAAGACCAGCATCGACCCGCGTTTCCAGAAGGCAGCCGATGCCTCGGTGCAGAAGCGCGTCCACGCGCCCGACCAGGCTGTGGGTGCCATAGCCCTGGTCGAGCCGCGCACCGGCAACGTCCGGGCGCTGTCCCAGTCCCGACCGATGGGTTCGAACAAGCGCAAGGGCGAGACCTACATCAACTACACCGTGCCCAAGGAGGCCGGTGGCGCCCGCGGTTTCCAGGCCGGCTCGACGTTCAAGGTGTTCGTGCTCGCCCAGGCGATCAAGCAAAAGGTTCCGCTGACC
>JARICB010000117.1 GCA_029264225.1 Nocardioides sp.
GCGCAGCGACGGCGGGATCTTGGCACGTACGTCATGGGGGATCTTGTCTGCGAACCCTCCGGAGGCGGACGCGGGCTCGGTCTCGGCGCCAGCCTGCGCGCCGGCGATCCGGGCGGCGACCACCGACGACTTGCTGATCGCCTCGGACTCCTCGTAGAGGTCGGTATAGGCATCGCGCAGTTCGTCGAGGGTGGAGTGGACCTCGCCGATGTCGCCGTCGGGGTCGGCGAGCTTGTTGAGCTCCTCCCACGTCTGAGCAGTCAGTTCGTGCAGCCGAGGGGGCAGGGCGAGGTCATCGAGGGAGGCGCTCACCCGGCGTAGCGACGGGTCGATGAAGCGGTGCACCTCGCGGATCAGGTCGCTGCGGGTGTGGACGATCGACTGCAGGTCGAGGGTCTGCCCGACGTGCATGGTGGTCTTGACCCAGTCGGTGAGCAGGTCTTCGTAGCGGACGAACACCCGCGCGGAGCCTGCCTCCTCGCGGGTGGCGCGCTCGGTGTGGAGCAGCATGTTGAGCCAACTCGCGGCCAGATGCGCCGAGCCGAGCTTGTTGGCGTAGTACTTCTGCTTGCTCCCGACCACCTCGGCCGGCGGGCGGAGCATCGTCACGAAGACCGGCTTGGCGCCCGTACGGATCGCTGCCACCCGCCACAGCCCGAGGAACCAACTCAGCCGGGGGTCCTTGACCACGAGTTCGGGGTGCTCGGCCAGATGCGGCTCGAGCCACTCTGCGACCCGGATCCGGGCCGGCTCGCGGGTGGAGATGCGGCCGGTCTCGAACCAGGCGCTCGGTCGCGCGTCACTGACCTGGACGCCGGCCTCGCGAAGCAGCCGGTCGTGCAGGTCGACGGCCCACTGCGGCTCGGAGAACCCGCGCGGGTTGGAGGCATCGGCAGGAACCTCCGGCAGCGGCACGCGCATCCCCAACTTGCTGGCGATGCCGGCCATGGTGGAGGTGCCGCTTCGTCCTGCACCCGCGACGAACAGCACCTTGCGGGGAATGCCGTCGGGGTTCATCTCGTCGATCGCTCTCACGGTCGGGGAGCCTACCGCCGATAGGGTCTGGCCCTATGAGGCTGCCGTGGCGAAGGAACACACCGGAAGGCGAACCGCTGCTGTCGGTCGTCGTCCCGGCCTACGGCGTGGAGGCCTACCTGCCTGCCTGCCTCGACTCGCTGCTGGCCCAGTCCTGGACCGCCTGGGAGGCCGTGGTCGTCGACGATGGCTCGCTCGATCGGTGCGGCCAGATCGCCGAGGAGTACGCCGCACGCGACCCGCGCATCCGAGTCGTGCACACCGCCAACGCCGGCCTGGGGGCCGCACGCAACGTCGGTGCCGCCCAGGCCGGGGGTGAGTTCCTCGCGTTCCTCGACTCCGACGACGTAGTGCCACCGCAGGCCTACGCGAGCCTGATCAACTCGTTGCGCTCCTCCGGATCCGACTTCGCCACCGGCTCGATCGTGCGGTGGGAGAGCGACGGACTCCACGAACCGCCGTGGATGCGACGACTGCACGCACGCGGGGTGGGTCTGCGGATCGAGGAGCGTCCCGAGATCCTCGGCGACGTCTTCGCCTGGAACAAGGTCTTCACCCGCTCCTTCTGGGACACCGCATCGCTCTCGTGGCCCGAGCAGATCCGCTACGAGGACCAGCCGACCACGACTGCAGCCTTCCTGGCGGGGACCTTCGATGTGCTGCCCGACCTCGTCTACCACTGGCGCATCCGTCACGACGGTTCGTCGATCACCCAGCAACGCTCGTCACTGACCGACCTGGCAGACCGCTGGACGACCAAGCAGATGTCCTACGACGCGGTGCACGCGTCCGGGTCAGCGGCCGTGGAGGAGGTGTTCGTCAACCGGGTGCTGGCCGGGGACCTGTGGCGCTACTTCCTGGAGATCCCCGGCGCCTGCGACGAATGGTGGGAACTGCTGCGCGAGGGCGTGCTGACCTTCTGGGGCCCGGGCCGTTCGCTGACCGACTCAGGGCTCCCGCCCGTCCACCGGCTCTGCGGGTGGCTGGTCGAGCAGGACCGGCGCGCCGACGCGGCGTCCCTGATGGTGTGGGTCGCCGGGTTGGCCGGGCCGGCCCCACGGACTCTCGGTGCGGGTGGGACGGAACAGGGCCAGCGCCTCGACGTACCCGCCGAGGTGCTGACCCTGTCCACGATCGACCCGGCAGCGCTGGCGCTGCGGCCCTACGAAGTCACCTGACAGCCCGCACTCAGAGCAGGCCCTCGTCGTCGAGGAAGGACTTGGCGACGTCTTCGGGCTTCTCCCGATCGACGGCGATCCGACCGTTGAGTTCGGTCAGCCCTTCAGTCGTCAGCGCGGCCATCAGCGGGTTGAGCACGTCGGCGATGTCGGGGTTGGCGTCGAGGAACTCGGTGGAGGCGGCAGGCACGAGGTTCTGCGCCGGCTGGATCTCCCGGTCGTCCTCGAGCACGACCAGACCTTGCGATTCGAGCGTGCCGTCGGTGGTCGAGGTCTCGCCGAGTTGGGCCTCACCGTCGATCACGGCCTGGTAGGTCTGGTCGCTGGCGTAGCCGAGACCGAGCACCTTGGTCACATCGATGCCGTATGCGTCGGAGAGCCCGCCTTCACAGTCCAGGCGGCCCTTGCAGTCGGGAGCAGCGGCCAACACCACCGAGGTGCCCTCCAGGTCGGAGAGCTTGGTGACACCCTGCGAGTCGCTGTAATCCTGGGTAACGAAGAACGCGTTGGTGTCGGGAGCCGGCGAAACGTCGAGCAGGCTGATGCCTGCGTCGGCCAGCAGCGACTGTCCATCGGAGGCCAACTGCGCGCCGTCTCCGGCCTCGAACGGTTCGGCCTTCGCTCCGTTGGCCTGAGTGTTGAGGAAGTTGACGATGCCCCCGACGTATTCCGGCACGATGTCGACCCCGCCCGGGAAGGTCGGCATGTAGGCGTCACGGGAGTCGACGAGCTTCACCTGAACGGCGTAGCCCTCCTTCTCCAGCAGCTGTTGATACATCGAGGCAACCAGCGTCGCCTCCGGGAAGTTCTGCCCGGCCAGGGTGATGGACCCCTTGTCCGCGGAGGCGGACGGCGAGTCGGAACTGGAGTCGAGGTCATCGCCGGCGCAGCCGGTGAGGGCGAGGGCGCCGGCGGCCAACACCGCGGCGAGTGTGCGTCGAGACGTCATGAGAAGTGTCCTTGTGTGTCCCGCGGCCGAAAGACCGCGCGTGTCCGGAGGTGGAACTCAGTCGACGGCGTCGGCTGATTGCCCCACGGTAGCCACACCTACCGACATGGCGGGGTCACGATCTGGTGACGCGACCTCCTCAGGGGTGGGATCGGCCAGCCGCTGGGCCCCCGCCGCGAGGAGTTCGAGGAGCAGCGCGACGACGGTCACCACCAGTGCTCCAGCCAGCCCCTTGCCGTAGTTGGAGCGGTAGAACCCATCGGTAATGATGTTGCCCAGCCCGGGCCCCGCGACCATCGCGGCGATCGTCGCAGTCGCCCAGACCTGGACCAGGGCCAGTCGAAGTCCCGAGACCACGAGCGGCAACCCGAGGGGGAGCTCGATCCGGAAGAACTGCTGCGGGCCGGTCATCCCCATCCCCCGGGCGGCTTCGCGCACCTCACCGGGCACCTCTCGCATCGCGACGTAGGAGTTGGTGATGATCGGCGGCAACGCGAAGAGTGTCAGCGCGAGCAGCGTGGCGAGGCCTGCTCGCCCGTAGGGCCCGAGAGTGGCGGTGCCCGGCCACGGCGCAACGACGAACAGCGCCAGCAGGGCGAAGGTCGGCACCGCTCGGCCGACGTTGGAGATGTTGATGGCCAGGAATCCGCCCTTGCCCAAGTGGCCCAGCCAGAGGGCGATCGGCAACCCGATCACCGTGGCGAGCGCGAGGGAGGTGACCGTCAGGAGGAACTGCTGGAACATCAGCGCCCAGATGCCGGCCTCCCCCGACCAGTTCGTGCCGTCGCTGAGATAGGTCCACATGTCGCCGAAGACGTTCATCCGCGCACCCCTCGGGTCCAGGGCGTCAGCATTCGTTCGGCCAGCACGAGGAACACGTCGAGGAGCACCGCGAGCACGACGCAGATGAGAGACGCGGTGAACAGTTCGGCGCGGAAGTTGGTCAGCACGCCGTCCTTGATCAGGTTGCCCAGACCGCCGTAGGCGACCAAGGAGCCCACCGTCGTCAGGGCGACCGTGGACACCGTGGCGACCCGCAGGCCGGCCATCAGGACTGGCAGCGCCAGCGGCAGCTCGATCCGCAGCAGCAGCCGGGTGGCGCCGAACCCCAGCCCGATGGCCGACTCCCGCACCTCCTCTGGCACGGCCCGCAGACCCTCCAACAGGGCACGGACCAGGATGGTCAGGGCGTAGAGCGCGAGCCCGATCACGACCGTGGTCATCGTCAGGCCGGTGAAGGGAACCAGCAGCGGGAACAGCGCCAGGGACGGAATCGTGTAGATCCCGGTCGTGATCGCCAGGATCGCCGACTCGAGGCGTGGAACCCGACGGGCGAAGAGGGCCAACGGGACCGCGATCAGCAGCCCCAGAATGACGGAGACGACGGTAATGGCGACGTGTTGGAGCGTGGCGTCGATGATCTCGGAGCGCCGATCGATCAGGTAGTCGCCACACACCCAGTCGTTGACCACCCGCGAGTAGCACCTCGGCTCGTCAGCGCTTGGCAGCCCGGCCGCCACGAGTAGGGTCACCGCATGGACGCTACCGCCTCGAGCGCCGGATCCACCTCACTCGACACCGATGCCGATGCGCCGATGATCCGCCTCCAGGGTCTCGGCAAGACCTACGACGACGGCACCGTGGCGGTGCACGAGCTGGATCTCGACGTACGCCGCGGCGAGATGGTGTGCCTGGTCGGGCCCTCCGGCTGCGGCAAGTCCACCACCTTGAAGATGATCAACCGGTTGATCGAGCCGACCACCGGACGCATCATCCTTGACGGCACCGACGTCACCGAGTCCGATCCCGTGCAGCTGCGACGCAGCATCGGCTACGTCATCCAACAGGTCGGGCTGTTCCCGCACCAGAAGATCGTTACCAACGTCATGACCGTGCCGTTGCTGTACGGCGAGTCGAAGTCCACGGCGCGTGCCCGTGCTCTCGAACTGATGGAGTTGGTCGGCCTCGATCCCGACACCTTCGCCGAGCGCTATCCCCACCAGCTCTCCGGTGGCCAGCAGCAGCGCGTCGGGGTCGCCCGGGCGCTGGCGGCCAACCCGCCCGTGCTGTTGATGGACGAGCCGTTCGGTGCCGTCGATCCCGTGGTGCGGACCCGCCTCCAGGACGAGTTCCTGCACCTTCAGCGCGATCTGGGCAAGACGGTCGTGCTCGTCACCCACGACATCGACGAGGCCGTTCGCATGGGCCAGCGGGTCGCGGTCTTCGCCACCGGCGGCCGGCTCGCGCAGTACGCCACCCCGACGGAGCTGCTGGCCCAGCCTGCCG
>JARICB010000213.1 GCA_029264225.1 Nocardioides sp.
GGCGCCGCAACACGTCCTCGATCACTGCCGCGACGTCCTCGGCGGTCTGCACCGGAACACCTGGGGTGTCCGGGATGCCGGCCGCCAGCTCGGTACGAATGATCGAGGGCAGCACCATGCTGACCTCGATGCCGTCGAGCAGGAGTTCTTGGCGCAGGGCATCGGTAAAACCAACGACGGCGTGCTTGGAGGCGGTGTACGTCGCCCCGCCGCGGGCCGGGACGCGGCCGACGGCAGAGCTGATGTTGACGATGTGACCCCGCCTGCGCTCCACCATGGCAGGCGCGCAGGCCTTGACCCCGTTGATGGTGCCGTGCACGTTGACGTCGAAAACGGCGCGGGCCACGGACTCGGGCTCGACCAGAACCCGTCCGACAGGCATGATCCCGGCGTTGTTGATCAACACGTCGACCGGGCCGAACTCGCCGGTCACGATGTCGAGGCAGTGCTGCCAGGAGTCACTGTCGGCCACGTCGAGGCTCATTCCCAGCACGCCGATCTCGTCGGCGGTGCGCTTGACCGTGATGGCGTCCTTGTCGCCGATGGCGACCTGCATCCCGGCAGCGAGCAGCCGGATCGCCGTCGCCTTGCCGATCCCCCGGGCGCCGCCGGTGACCAGGACCACCTGGCCGGTGAGATCACGGACGGGCTTCTTGAGCGTCATTCGCATGGATCGCAAGTTACCGCGACCGTGCACTCGGCGTACCGAGTCGAACGATTCTTGTCCGAGCGGGCAGCGGTCAACTCAGGTCAAGGATCGCGAGTCGACGGAAGGTCTCAGGGGTGGACGACGATGGTCTGCTCGCGACCCGGACCGACGCCTACGCCCCAGATCTTCGCCCCGGAAAGCTCCTCGAGCGCCTTGACGTAGATCTGCGCGTTCTTCGGCAGGTCCTCGAACGTGCGGCAGCCGGAGATGTCGGTGCGCCAGCCCTCGAAGTAATCATAGATCGGCTTGGCGTGGTGGAACTCGGTTTGCGTCATCGGCATCTCGTCGACGCGCTGCCCGTCCACCTCGTAGGCCACGCAGACCGGGATGCGGTCCCAGGCGTCGAGGATGTCGAGCTTGGTCAGGAAGAACTCGGTCAGTCCGTTGACCCGGCTGGCGTAGCGCGCCACCACCGCGTCGTACCAGCCACAGCGACGGGTGCGGCCGGTCGAGACACCGATCTCGCCCCCGAGCTCCTGGAGCTTGAGGCCATCGGCGTCGAAGAGTTCGGTCGGGAAGGGGCCGGACCCGACGCGGGTCGTGTAGGCCTTGATCACGCCGATCACCCGGTCGATCCGGGTCGGACCGACACCAGCGCCGACACAGACGCCACCCGCGACCGGGTTGGACGAGGTCACGAAGGGGTAGGTGCCGTGATCGACGTCAAGCATGGTCGCCTGGGCGCCCTCGAACAGCACCGTGCGACCGGCGTCGAGCGCGTTGTTGAGCAGCAGCGAGGTGTCGCAGACCATCGGCTCGAGCCGGTCGGCGTACGCCAGCAGTTCCTCGACGATCGCCTCGACCTCGATGGCGCGGCGGTTGTAGACCTTGGTCAGCAGGTGGTTGCGGACGTCGAGCGCGGCCTCGATCTTCTGGCGCAGGATGCTCTCGTCGAAGAGGTCGGCGATGCGCACCCCGACCCGGTTGACCTTGTCGGCGTAGGCGGGGCCGATGCCTCGCCCGGTGGTGCCGATCAGGTTCTTGCCGAGGAAACGCTCCGAGACCTTGTCGATGGTCGCGTGGTAGCTGGCGATGACGTGGGCGTTGGCGCTGACCTTGAGTTCGGCCAGCTCGACGCCGCGCTCGCTCAGACCGTCCAACTCGCGGAACAGCGCCTCGGGCGAGACCACGACTCCATTGGCGATGACGCTGGTCGCTCCCGGGGTGAGAATGCCGCTGGGCAGCAGGTGCGTCGCGTACTTCTCGCCGTTGATGACGATGGTGTGACCGGCGTTGTGGCCACCGCTGGTGCGGACAACGAAGTCGATCTGGTCGGTGGTGGCCAACAGGTCGGTGGCCTTGCCTTTGCCTTCATCGCCCCATTGGGCGCCGAGTACGACGATCGCGGGCATTGCAGCCCTCCTGTGTCACAGGTCAGTACGACCAAAGAAATAGCTCCGGCACAAGTGCACCGGAGCTCTTGCGGCATCACGTTAGCGCACCCGCCGGGCTTCGCTGAACCTGCGAGTCAAGCACCGGACGGCGTCCGTGGAGTGGGCTACCGTCCCGTGCGTGGATCCCATACTCGTGATTACCAACTCACTGGCCGGCACCTCCGACCAGGAGACTCTCGACCGAGCGCTGACGATTCTTCGCGAATCAGCCTCCGTCGAGGTGGCTGCGACGTCGAACCCCGGAGAGCTCGACGGGGTTCTTCACCGGGCAGGCTCCCGGATGATCGTGGTGGCCGGCGGTGACGGCAGCCTGCATGCGGTGATCGCCGCCCTGCACAAGCGCAACGAGCTCGCTGGCAAGACGCTGGCGCTGCTGCCGCTCGGCACCGGCAACGACTTCGCCCGCGGCACCGACATCCCCCTCGACATCGACGAGGCCGCCCGGCTGGTGCTGTCAGGGGAGCCGCGCCCGGTCGCCCTGATCCTGGACGAGACCGGCTGCGTCGTGGTCAACAACGTGCACGTGGGCGCGGGCGCGCAGGCCAGCCGACGCGGTCATCGCTGGAAGTCCCGGCTCGGCAGTATCGGTGTCGGCAGGGTCAACCTCGGCAAGCTCGGCTACCCGATCGGCGCCCTGTTGTCGTCCTTCCAGCCGCCGAGCCAACGGCTGCGGGTCGAGGTCGACGGCGTGGTCGTCAACGACCTCGATCAGCCGGTCATGATGGTCGCTGTCGGCAACGGCGCCAATGTCGGTGGTGGCACCCCACTCACCCCGGACGCCGACCCGGAGGACCAGACGCTGGACGTAATGATCTCGCGGGCCGTCACTCCCGGCGCGAAGCTCGACTATCTGGCGAAGCTCCGCAAGGGTGCACACCCCGAACGCGACGACGTGCTCTACGTGCGCGGCCACGAGGTCTCGGTCAGTGGCGAGGAGTTCTTCGTCTCTGCTGACGGTGAGATCTACGGTCCCGAGCGCAGCCGCACGTGGCGAGTCGACCCGGACGCCTACCGCATGGTGTTGCCGCCGATGGGCCCGAAGCCCGCCGACGACCAGCCCACCGACGAGGACTAGAGCCAGCCGCGACGGGCCGCCTCCACCCCCGCCTGGAACCGGGTGTCGACACCGAGGTCGTCGAGGAGGCCGGCGATGCGGCGCCGGACTGTGCGCAAGCTCAGGTCGAGCGTGCGCGCGATCTGCTCATCCTTGGCGCCGGACGCCAACTGCGAGAGGAGCAGCCTGCGCAGGTCGGGCCGCGCCGCGCCACGATCGAGGGTAGGTACGGCGGTCGCCGAGTCCCACAGATAGTCGAACCACGCCGTCAGCGTCTCGACCAGGGCCGGCTGGCGCACCAGCAGCAGCCGTTGGTTCCGGCCGGCGCCAAGGGGCTCGGGCAGCATCGCCCTACTGGTACCGATCAGTGCCATCCTGGTCGGAACGTCCGGAAGCAGCCGGATCTGTTCGCCGATGGCGGCCCGGCCGATGAGGATCGCGGGAGCCACCTGGAGGGTCCGGGCCGGGTAGATGGCCCGCACCCGGCGACCGCTCTGCACGGCGTCACGCACGGCTGCGGTCATCGCCGACTCGCTGGGCAGCCGCCACTGATCGGGCCGAAGGAAGCAGACGTCACCAGGGGATTCGCGGATCCAGTTCTCCAGCACTCGCGGCGCGTCCGTCTCCGGCCTGATCTCGCCGTCCAGCCGGGTCGAGCCGGCCTCGACGGCGTTGCCGCCCATGTCGGCGAGCAGGGGGATCGCCCGGGCCAGCCTGCTGAGGTGTACGCCGGCCTCCACGGCGATGGCTGCCTGGATCGCGACATAGCGCGAGACTGCTTCGACCGGTGACGCGACGGTGACGACGTCGCCCTCGAGGCGCACCACGTCGGCGTCGATGAAGGGCTCGAGCCGTTCTCGCAGGGCATCGGGCGAGAGGAACATCGTGTCCGCGATCTCGGCCAGCGTGCCGCCGGAGCCCGCAAGCACCTGACGGTAGAGCTTGTCCATGGACGGCGGCAGGCCCAGCGCGTCTGCGAGCGGGCGCTTGGGCATGTTTGGCATGTTAATGCCATTGGCCTCTGATGGCCGGGCTTACGGCGCGTCGTCGAGCAGAATATGAGCCACGTCGAAGTTCGGTGCACCGCGGGGGTGTGGCGCCGAACCAGCCCATTGGCACGACGCGCAGGGCGCCGCAGTCATCGCAGGGGACGACTCCGGCGCCCTTGTCGTGTGATGGGCGCGCGCCGGATAGCCTTCCTCGCATGGCACGAGGGCGGCACGATGGACAGCAGAGCGACCCGGTCGACTGGGTGACCCGGGCGGCGGATGACGCGATCCGACACGCTGGCGAGGGGAATCTGGTCACGGTCGCCTCGGGGGCGAGCCCGTCGGGCCCCATCCACTTGGGCAACCTGCGCGAGTTCATCACCCCCCACTTCGTGGCCGAGGAACTGCGCCACCGCGGGGTCGCCGTGCGGCACTTGCACTCGTGGGACGACTACGACCGCTTCCGGAAGGTGCCCGTCGGGGTCCCGTCGGAGTGGGCCGAACACATCGGCCGGCCACTGAGCGCCGTCCCCGACCCATGGACGTGCCACACCTCCTGGGCCGAGCACTTCAAGGCGCCGCTGCGCGAGGCGTTGGCTGAGCTCGGGGTGGGGATGGAGGAGATCAGCCAGACCGAGATGTATCGCGCCGGCACCTACCGCGAGCAGATCCTCGAGGCAGTCCGCCGCCGTGACGAGATCGAGTCGATGCTGGCCAAGCACCGCACCAAGGCCTCCGCGGCCGCCGGTGCCGAGACCGAGGAGGAGGCCGCCGCGTTGGCCGACTCGGTCGCCGACGAGGACGAGACCGCTGGCTCCGGCGACCTGGCCCGCTTCCCGTTCAAGCCGTGGTGCGCCCAGTGCGGCCGCGACACCACCGACGCGACCGCCTACGACGACACCACGACGCAGCTCGACTACACCTGCACGGTGTGCGGGTTCTCCGGCTCCACCAACCTGACGACCGAGGACGGCGGCAAGCTGGTCTGGAAGGTCGACTGGCCGATGCGGTGGGCCTACGAGTCGGTCAACTTCGAACCGGCCGGGCTCGACCACATGACGCCCGGGTCCTCCTACACGGTCGGGCAGGAGCTGGTCTCGGCCATCTACGGCTGGCGGGCACCGGCGCGCGTCACCTATGCGTTCGTCGGCTTCGCCGGCATGCAGAAGATGTCGTCGTCCTCCGGTGGCGTGCCCACCGCG
>JARICB010000258.1 GCA_029264225.1 Nocardioides sp.
AACCGCCTGCTCGGGCGCTTCATGGGCGAGGTCGGTCGGATCGTCGACGAAGGCACCCCGATCGCCGTCGCGGACAGTGCCTTTGCCGGCGTTGCTCCGATGCCGCCGTTCATGTTGCTCTCGCTCGTCGGACCGGCGATCGCGCTGCACAACAACGAGACGCTGGCTCGCGCCTTCCCGGATCGGTTCTACGTCTCCCCCGCGCTCGAGCGTGTGGTGGCTGCGAAGAAGCCGGGGTACTACGGTCCCGACGGTGCCATCGACCCTGACGTCGAGGCGATGCTCGAGGCGCCGGAGTCCCCGGTCGTGCTCAGCGCCGACGAGGTCCGCACCCGGGTGCTCTCCGGTCTCGCCGAGGAGGCCCGGCTGATGCTCGACGAAGGTGTCGTGGCTGCTCCCGAGGATCTCGACCTGGCGATGATCACGGGTGCCGGGTTCTCGTTCTGGAACGGCGGCCTGACCATGCTGCTCGACAACTCCGGGATCTCCGAGCAGGTCAGCGGTAGACGCTTCCACTGAGCTCCACTGAGCGCTCCGCTGGGTGAGATGCACCTGTAACGCCGTGTTATGACTTGTTCGCCCCCTGTTATTACAGGGGGCGAACAGCATTTAACCCGGCGTTACAGCGAGTTCGGCCCAACAGTTGCCTCGGAGTCCCGGTAGGGACCGGGTTTCGGGAGAAAGGAGCCGGCGGCCGGTGCCTTGACTAGACTCCGCGCGACTGTGAACGAAGGGGGCCAACGTGGCGCAAGCACAGGCTGGACACGAGTTGCCGTACGACGCCACCGGGTGCGACGTGGTCGTGGTGGGCGGGGGCGGGCACGTCGGGCTGCCGCTGGCCATCGCGTTCGCCGACCGCGGACTGACTGTTGGCATCTATGACATCAACCCTGCCGCAGTCGCGAAGATCTCGGCCGGCGAACTGCCGTTCATGGAGAAGGATGCCGAGCCCGTACTGCGTCGGGTGCTGGCCGAGGGCCGGTTGCGGGCCACCACTGACCCGACCATCATCTCCAACGCCGATGCGGTCGTCGTCGTCATCGGCACCCCTGTCAACGAGCACCTCAACCCTGACCCGCATGCGGTCAGCCGCTCTCTGGAGGCCGCGCGTGAACATTTCCGCGACGGCCAGTTGCTGGTGTTGCGCTCCACGGTCTATCCGGGCGTGACGAAGAGGGTGGAGCGGCTCTTCCGCGACCTCGGTCTTGCTGTCGACGTCTCGTTCTGTCCCGAGCGGATCGCCGAGGGCCGGGCCATGGAGGAGCTGTTCACGCTGCCCCAGATCGTGTCGGGGCGCACCCAGGCGACCCGTGACCGGGCCGCGAAACTGTTCGGCCATCTGACCGAGACGATCGTCGAACTCGAGCCCGAAGAGGCCGAACTGGCCAAACTTTTCACCAACAACTGGCGCTACATCAAGTTCGCAGCCGCCAACCAGTTCTACGTCATGGCCAACGACCACGGGTTGGACTACGACAAGATCCGACTCGCGCTGGCCCACGACTACCCCCGCGCCGCAGACATGCCGGGTGCCGGCTTCGCCGCCGGCCCGTGCTTGTTCAAGGACACGATGCAGTTGGCGGCATTCACCGACAACTCCTACGTGCTCGGACACTCCGCCATGCTCGTCAACGAAGGCCTGCCGCTCTACCTGGTGACCCGGATGGAGAAGGCGCACGACCTGGCCGACCTGCGCGTCGGCATCCTCGGCATGGCCTTCAAGGGCGAGAGTGACGACATCCGCTCCAGCCTGTCCTACAAGCTCAAGCGCATCCTGGAGTTCCGCTCACGCGAGGTGCTGTGCACCGACCCCTACGTCAGCGTGGACGACGCCCTGCTCCCGCTCGAAGACGTGCTCGAGCGGGCCGACGTACTCGTGATCGGGGCCCCGCACCGGGCCTACGCCGACCTGGCACCGACCCAGCCCGTGGTCGACGTGTGGAACCTGCTCGGGAATGGGACGAGCGTATGAGCCTGGCAGTCACGGTCGTAGTCCCGGCATACAACGAGGGCGAAGGGATCCTGGCGGTCATCGACCGCATCTTCGAGGCGGTCGACTCGACCCTCCAACTGCTGATCGTCGTGGACTTCGAGCAGGACAACACGATTCCGGTGGTGCTCGCGCATCCGCGGTACGGCGACGGGCTGGAGCTGTTGCTCAACGACTATGGCCGCGGCCCGGCCCACGCCATTCGCTACGGCATCGACCGGGCGGCCCACGAGATCGTAGTGGTCACGATGGCCGACGGATCCGATGATCCGCGCCAGATCGACCCGTTGGCGCGCCTGGTCGAGCGTGGGGTCGTGGTTGCGGCCGCGTCCCGCTACTCCCCCGGCGGACAGCAGGTAGGCGGCCCATTGGTCAAGAGCCTGCTCTCCCAAGGTGCCGGCCGGTCGCTGAGCACCTTGGCGCGCGTCGGCACCCAGGACGCCACCAACAGTTTCAAGGCCTATTCCACGGAGTTCATCCGCGAGGTGGGAATCCACAGCACCAGCGGCTTCGAGATCGGGCTCGAACTGACCGCCAAGGCGCGGCGGCTGCGTCGCCCGGTCGCAGAGATCCCGACGATCTGGCTCGATCGCACGATCGGCGACTCCAACTTCGACATGAAGGCGTGGATCCCTAAATACCTGAGGTGGTACCGGTTCGCCTTCGGGCCCGCCCTGACGATCAGCCAGGTCACCGCGCAGGCCAAGCGCATTGCCGCGCTCAACGAATCACACCCCACCCCCAAGAACGGAACATCCGCGTGAGCAACGACCGCCAGAAGGTCCTCGTCTCCGGCTCGGCCGGCTTCATCGGGGGCTACGTCGTCGAGGAACTCCTGCGCCGCGGCTACACCGTGGTCGGCATCGACAACTACTCCAAGTACGGCAAGATCGTGAAGTCCTACGACGACCACCCCGACTACCACTTCCACGAGGACGACGCCCGCAACGTCGACGTCATGAAGAAGCTGCTCGCCGACTGCGACCACTTCATCGCCGGCGCCGCCCTGATCGGCGGCATCTCCTACTTCCACGCCTACGCCTACGACCTGTTGGCCCAGAACGAGCGGATCATGGCCTCCCAGTGCGACGCCGCGATCGAGGCATTCCAGCACGGCAAGCTCAAGAAGGTCACCTATCTCTCGAGCTCGATGGTCTTCGAATCGACCGAGCACTGGCCCTCCAAAGAGGGCGACGAGCGCAAGATCCCGCCGCCGCTGTCCTCCTACGGCTTCCAGAAGCTTGCGGTGGAGTACTTCGCCAAGGCGGCGTTCGATCAGTACCAGCTGCCGTACACGATCATCCGGCCGTTCAACTGCGTCGGCATCGGCGAGGGCCGCGCCCTCGGCGACGTCGAGGTCGCCTCCGGCAACGTCAAGCTCGCCATGAGCCACGTGGTGCCCGACATCGTGCAGAAGATCGTCAAGGGCCAGGACCCGCTCCACATCCTCGGCGAGGGCAACCAGGTGCGTCACTACACCTATGGAGGCGACCTGGCGCGCGGCATCGTGGAGTGCATGAGTCACGAGGCCGCACTCAATGAGGACTTCAACATCTCCACTGCTGAGTCCACGACCGTGCGCGAACTGGCCGAGGTCATCTGGCGCAAGATCAAGGGCGACGCCCCCCTGACCCTGGTCAGCGACCAGGCCTACGAGTACGACGTACAGAAGCGCGTCCCGGACGTCCAGAAGGCGAAGGACGTGCTGGGCTTCGAGTGCACCACCACGCTCGACGACATGCTTGACGAGGTCATCCCGTGGGTGAGCCAGGCCGTGGCGGACGGCCGACTCTGACGGCCCGCTGTAACGCCGTGTTATATCTTCTTCCCCCCCTGTTATTTCAGGGGGGAAGAGTATTTAACCCGGCGTTACAGCGTCAGCGTCAGCGTCGGAGTCGGAGTCGGAGTCAGGCTGCGGCGGGGTGAAGCCAACCCCGCGGCCGACCCGGCTGTGGCTGCGGCTGTAGCCGAAGTAGACGACCATCCCGATCAGCATCCAGATCAGGAACCGAATCCAGGTCTCCCCGATCAGGTTGAGCATCAGGTAGAAGCAGAGCAGCACTGACAGGGTCGCAACCACGTTCACGGCGGGGGTGCGGAAGGCGCGCGGCAGGTCTGGGCGGGTACGCCGCAGGATCAGTACGCCGACCGAGACGAGCATGAACGCGAACAGGGTGCCGATACTGACCAGGTCACCGAGGGTCTCGAAGTCGACGAAGCCCGACAGCAGTGCCACTCCGACACCGGTAATGGCGGTGATCCGGTGTGGGGTGCGGAAGGTGGGGTGCACCTTCGCCAGCGATTCGGGGAGCAGACCGTCGCGGGCCATCGCGAACGCCACGCGAGTCTGGCCCATCACCAAGATCAGCACCACTACGGTCAGACCGATGGTGGCCCCGATCGCGATCAGGTTGGCGATCCATTCCACGCCTACCGCATCGAAGGCGGTAGCGAGTGGTGCCGGGTCTGCTGGGTCGATGTCCTGGTAGTTCTGCATCCCGGTGATCACGAAGCAGACCGCGATGTAGAGGACCGTCACGATCGCCAGCGAGCCCAAGATGCCGATCGGCACGTCACGCTGCGGATTCCGGGTCTCCTCGGCGGTCGTGGCGACCACATCGAAGCCGATGAAGGCGAAGAAGACGATGGCCGCGCCGGCGATGACGCCGCCGATGCCGTAGACGGCGGGCTCGAGTCCGAAGAGGGAGGTGATCAGCGGTGTCTTCCAGAACGACGAGTCGCTACCGGCGCCGGTCGGCTGGCTCTCGGGAATGAACGGCGTGTAGTTGGCGACCTTGATGTAGCCGACCCCCATCACGATCACCAGGCCGACGACGGCCAACTTGATCGCCACCACGACCTGGTTGACCCGGCTGGAGAGCTTGATCCCGCCGATCAGCACCCCCGCCACCAGGAGCGAGATGAGCACGGCGGGCAGGTTGACGATGCCGTCGCTGGCCGAGCCGAGTGAGGTAGGAACAGCCAGTGGAGTCCCGTCGAGCACGTTCTGCAGGTAACCCGAGAAGCCTGCCGCGAGTGCTGAGGCCCCGACGGTGAACTCCAAGATGAGGTCCCAGCCGATGATCCAGGCCACCAGTTCGCCAAAAGTCGCGTAGCTGAACGTGTAGGCACTGCCAGCCACGGGCACGGTCGAGGCGAACTCGGCATAGCAGAGCGCGGCCAGCGCACATGCCAGCCCGGCGATGGCGAACGAGATGGCGATGGCAGGTCCGGCGTTGGTGGCGGCGACCAGTCCGGTGTAGACGAAGATGCCGGCCCCGATGATGACGCCGACACCGAAGATGGTGAGGTCGAGTGCGCCAAGACTCCTTTTCAGGCGGTGGTCCGGGTCCTCGGTCTCGGCGATGGACTGCTCCACTGACTTCGTCCGGAAGAGACTGTTCATCCCAGCAAACTATCGGCACGCGGCGGTTCCCCGTGAGTCAGCCGTACGTCCTGATTATCCCGCTTGCTGCCTTGAGAGCGAGTTGGTCGGCATCCAGCCCGAGGATCTCCGCGAGCCGCTGGGCCTGTGCGGGTCCACTGGTGGTCTTCGCCAGCTCGTTCAGCAACTCCCACAGCTTCGCCTCGCCGTACAAGTCCACGATCGACTCGCAGGCCCACCACGCCAAGGCAGTGTTGGCCGCCTGATCCGCCCCGTCGAAGTCGATGTCGCTCGGCAGCACCGCACCGTCGCGAGCGAGCTTGAGCGCGTCTTCGCTGATCAGCCGCTGGTCGCTGGGAAGGGGCTGGACCGAGACCCACTCGGCCAGGCCTTCGCGCAACCAGGTAGGCACCGGGTCGTCGCGCTCTCCGAGGGCTACATGGGTCAGTTCGTGTCGGATCAGCCTCGCGAGTTGAGCCGGGTCGCTGTCCAGCATCCGGGGGTGCAGCAGCAGCCGAGTGCTGGCGATCTGATCGCCATCCGTCGTGGCGCGGACCGGGAAGGCGACGGCGCCCAGCGTCGCCGGGTCCTCGACCGGCAGGTCGTCGATGCCTCGCAACAGCTCGGTGTCGGAGAGCGCGTAGAGGACCACGTCGCCGGACCAGGTGTAGGGCACGACCCGTTTGACCTGCCGAATGCCCGCCTCGACGGCGGCGATGACGCCGGGGGCGGCCGCGGCGCTCTCGTCGTCGAAGACCCCGAGGACGCCCTTGCCGCGGATGACGGTGATGGCGCCGCTGTCCCAGGGTTGTACGTCGACCCCGGTGCGTTGCTCCCAGGCCAGGTCACGGTCGCCGGCGATCAGCAGGCTGCCACCGGCGCGCGACTCACTGAAGTAGAACCGGGCCGGCCGCACGACCGGCTCCGCGTCGTAGTCGTCGAGCTCCAACTGGACCTGCACCACAGCGTCGAATCCACCCCCTCGACGGGTCACCGAATCCGGATCCACCTGATAGGAAAGGGTGGCCAGTGGCAGCTGGGCAAGGTTGGCGAAGTAGACCCGTTCCCGGTTCAGGAACGCCGGGTCCTCGCGGTCCACCGTGGCCAGGAAGCGGCGCTTGTTTCCGGAGCTGAGCGCACGGGCGCGCTCGCGCAGCACGCGCTCCACCCTGGGCATCACCTCGGTTGCGTCGAACGTCATCGGTGTCGAGCCCACATCAGGGCCGTCGCCCGAGCAGCCCGCAAGTGCGGGCAACGACAAGATCAGCGCCGCCAACAGGCCTGCGCAGGGTCGAGCGCCGACCTCAGACAGGACGGTCGGCATCGTGAAGCACCTGGCCGTCGGCGATGGCCGTCACGTCTTCCACGATGCCACGGGCGATGGTCTGGGCGTCGAGACCGACTCGGTGGAGGATCACGTCGCGCTTGGCATGGTCGAGGAACTCCTGCGGGATGCCGTGGAGACGCACGGGGGTCGTGACGCGCTCGTCGTTGAGGGTCTGGAGCAGCGCGGTGCCGCAGCCACCGACCCGACCGTTGTCCTCGATGCTGATCACCAGCGCGTGCTGGCGTGCAAGGTCGACGATGGCGGGATCGACCGGCTTGACCCAGCGCGGGTCCACCACCGTGACACCGATCCCCTGCGCGCTCAGTCGCTCCGCCACGTCGATGGCGACGGTGCACATGGAGCCAACGGCCACGACGAGCACGTCGCGATCACCCGAACGAACGAGCACGTCGGCGCCGCCGGCCTTGTCGATCGTGTCAATGTCAGCCGGCGGTGGGCCCTTGGGGAAACGGACGACGGTGGGGGCGTCATCGACCTCGATGGCCTCGTTGAGCAGTTCCTGGAGTCGGGTCACGTCACGGGGCGCCGCCAGGCGCAGACCCGGGACGATCTGCAGGATCGACATGTCCCACATGCCGTTGTGGCTGGCGCCGTCGTCACCGGTGACGCCGGAGCGGTCCAGGACGAAGGTGACGCCGCACTTGTGGAGGGCCACATCCATCAACACCTGGTCGAAGGCACGGTTGAGGAAGGTGGCGTAGACGGCGAACACCGGGTGTAGGCCACCCATCGCCAACCCGGCCGCCGACGTGGTCGCGTGCTGTTCGGCGATGCCGACGTCGAAGGTGCGCAGCGGCCATTCCCTCTGGAACGCGTCGAGCCCGACGGGGTGCATCATCGCAGCCGTGATCGCGACGATGTCCTTGCGGCGGGCGCCGATGTCGAGCATCGCGTCGGAGAAGTGGTCGGTCCAGATGCGTCCCTTGGGCTTCTCGGCCCCGGTCTGCACGTCGAAGGGCCCCGGCGCATGGAACTGGTCCGCCTCGTGCCGCTCGGCCGGGTCGTAGCCGAATCCCTTGCGGGTGATGGCGTGCACGATGACGGGTCCGCCGAATCGCTTGGCGTTGGTCAGGGCCTGCTCCATCGCCACCCGGTCGTGGCCGTCCACGGGGCCGACGTACTTAAGACCGAGGTCCTCGAAGAGGCCCTGAGGCGCCAAGGCGTCCTTCATGCCCTTCTTGACCGCATGCAGGGCGTCATAGGCGGCCGACCCGACGCCCGGCAGGGCGTTGAGGCGCTTCTTGACCAGGTCGAGCACCTGCTCGTAGCGCGGGTTGGTGCGCAACGCCGTCAGCGCGGTGGCCAGACCACCGATGGTCGGGGTGTAGGAGCGCTCGTTGTCGTTGACGACGATCACCAGCCGGCTGGTCTTGGCGATCGCGATGTTGTTGAGGGCCTCCCAGGCCATGCCCCCGGTCAGCGCCCCGTCGCCGATGACGGCGACGACGTGGCGGTTCTCCCCGCGGATCGCGTAGGCCTTGGCCAGTCCGTCGGCGTAGGACAGGGAGGTGGAGGCGTGGGAGTTCTCGACGATGTCGTGTGCAGACTCGGCTTGGCTCGGGTAGCCGCTGAGGCCACCCTCCTGCCGCAGGGTGGCGAAGTTGGCCGCCCGACCCGTGACGAGCTTGTGGACGTAGGACTGGTGCCCGGTGTCGAAGACCACCCGGTCGCGGGGTGAGTCGAAGACCCGGTGGATGGCGAGGGTCAGTTCAACGACGCCCAGGTTGGGGCCGAGGTGGCCACTGGTGCGCGCGGTCGTCGAGATCAACAGGTCGCGGATCTCCGCGGCCAACTGGTCGAGTTGGTCGGCAGAGAGCCCCCGCAGGTCATGCGGGGACGAGACCGAGTCGAGGATGCCCATGGGAAGGGAGTCTATTTCATGCCAGGTCATAGACGGCCACTGCCGGCTCGTGCAGGCTGCCCAGCCACACCCGGCCTCGGTGTTCACGGGCGCCGGTGACCATGTGGTAGCCCGGCTCATCAAGGTCGAGGTCGTGCACCAACGTCCCGGTGTCGTCGTAGGCCTGCACTCGAATGGTCCGCTTCGGCTTGGGCTGCAACGCGTCGGGGATGCGGGTCGCGGCCCTCCGTATGCGCATCGGCGCGCCCTGGAGGCGCTCAACGACCGGGTCCTTCGGCGAGGCGATGGTGACCCAGACGAGCCCGTCGCTGCCTCGGGAGATGTTGTCGGGGTAGCCGGGCAGGTCGCGGCACAGGAAGTCGCGTTCGCCCTTGCGGGGGCCGGCGATCCACCAGCGTACGACGGTGCGTGCACCGGTCTCGGCCACGGCGACGAACTCCTCGTTGGCGCTCAGCGCTACCCCGTTGGCGAACGCCAGGCCGTCGATGACGACGCTGACGTTGCCGTCGAGGTCACGTCGCAGAAGCCGTCCGGTGCGGGTGTTCTGGATGAAGTCGTCCTTCCACTCCTGCACTCCGAAGTGCCGCGAGGAGTCGCTGAACCAGATGGTGCCGTCGCTGGCGATCCCGGCGTTGTTGCAGAACCGCATCGGTACGCCGTCGATGTCAGCGACCAGCGCCTCGACCTCGCCGGTCTCGACGT
>JARICB010000358.1 GCA_029264225.1 Nocardioides sp.
GCGTCCTGCTCCTCGGGCGTCGAGCTCGACCAGGCGCAGATCGTCGTGGTCGGCAACGCGACCGGGGTGGGCGGTCGCTACCGCGTCGGCCACTCGGTGATGAAGGACGCGCTCGACAGCGACGGCATCTGGGATGCGATCCGCTCCGCAGGCCTCGACCTGCCGGAACGCCCGCACACGAGCGACCTCGACGGCAAGCTCGTCAACGTCTTCCTCAAGTGCGAGGTGTCCCAGGACGGCCAGGTGCGTGGCCGGCGCAACGCGATGCTCGACGACTCCGACGTGCACTGGCACCGCCAGATCAAGTCCGCGGTCGGCGGCGTCACCGCTGCCGTCACCGGCGACCCGGCCGTGTTCGTGTCGGTCTCCGCCGCGCACCAGGGCCCCGACGGTGGCGGCCCGGTGGCCGCCATCGTCGACCTTGGCTAGTCCGAGACCCACTCCCTGATAGCCGCGCCGTGCTGCCCCAGAGTGGGCGGCGCGGCGTGGCTGGTTCGGCCGCCGCTGTGCGCGTTGTCATCGAAGCGGATCGGTGAGCCGGGCAACTGCAAGGTGCCCTGGGTAGTGTGATCGACCTCGAGCAGCAGCCCCTGGGACCTGGTCTGCTCCCAGTCGTAGACGTCGTCGAGGGAACGCACCTTGCCCGACGGCACGCCTGCCCGGTCGAGCTCGCCCAGCCAGTGCTCGGCCGGATCGGTGGCGAAGTGAGCCTCCAGCAGGGCGATCAGCTCGTCGCGGTGCTGCACCCGCAGGGGGTTGGTGGCGAAGCGCGGGTCGTCGGCATCGAGGTCGATGGCCGAGCACAGGGCTCGCCACAGTGACTCCGAGCCGCACGCGATCTGGATCGGGGCGGTGCCGGTCTTGAACATGCCGTAGGGCGCGATCGCCGGGTGGTGGTCTCCTGCCAGCCCGGGCACTTCACCGGCCACCGTCCACCGGGTGCCCTGGAAGGCGTGGATCCCGACCATGCCGGCCAGCAGCGACGTACGCACGACCCGGCCGAGGCCCGTCGTGGTGCGCTCGTGCAGTGCCGCGAGCACGCCGAAGGCGCCATACATCCCGGCGGTGAGGTCGGCGATCGGTACGCCGACCTTGGTCGGCTGCGCCGTGCCGGTCAGCGACATCAGTCCACCTTCGCCCTGGGCGATCTGGTCGTAGCCGGCCCGTTTGGCCTCCGGACCGTCATGGCCGAACCCGGTAATGGACAGCACGATCAGCCGCGGGTTGAGTTCGTGCAGGCGTTCGACGGAGAAGCCGAGCCGGTCCAGCACGCCCGTGCGGAAGTTCTCCATGAGCACGTCGGCTCGAGCCACGAGCCGGGCGAGCACGTCCTTGTCGTCGTCGTCCTTGAGGTTGAGGACGATCGATTCCTTGTTGCGATTGGCGCTGAGGAAGTAGGTCGACTCGCGTTCCTCGGCCGCGCCGATGAAGGGCGGTCCCCAACTCCGGGTGTCGTCGCCGGCAGCCGATTCGACCTTGATCACCCGGGCGCCCATGTCGCCCAGCATCATGGCCGCATGCGGCCCAGCGAGGGCCCTGGTGAGGTCGAGAACGAGTAGATCGGAGAGAGGGCCTTGAGTCATGGCCACACTCTGCCCGACGACGTCAAGCATGCGACAAGATGGTCGGTATGCGCCTCCTGATCGCCCCCGACAAGTTCGCCGGAACCCTCACAGCACTCGAGGCGGCGGAGGCGATCGCCACCGGATGGAGCAGGCACGCCCCGGACGACGTGCTCGACCTGGCTCCGATGGCTGACGGCGGCCCGGGTTTCGTCGACGTGCTCCACGCTGCTCTGGGCGGAGACCTGCTGGCCGTCACCGTCCGGGCGCCGCACGGCGAGCGAGTGCCCGCCACGCTCCTGTTGGTCGACGGCGTGGCCTACGTCGAGTCCGCCCAGGCAGTGGGAATGCACCTGATGGACGGTGGTGCCGAGTTCGGCTCCAGCGAGGGCGTAGGCGAATTGATCCTGGCCGCCGTCGAGTCCGGTGCCCGCAAGGTGGTCGTCGGACTGGGCGGATCGGGCACCAACGATGGTGGGGCCGGCGTCCTGGCCGGTCTGGGCGCGACCTCCGACGGGATCCTCGACAGCGGGGCGATCGCCCTCGACACCGTGACGACGGTCGACCTGAGCTCGGCGCGGCAGCGGCTGGCCGGCGTGGAGTTGGTCGCCGCTACCGACGTCGACAGTCCACTGACGGGCCTGTTCGGAGCCACCAAGACGTTCGGTCCTCAGAAGGGCATCGCCGAAGACAGGATCATCGAGGTCGACGGCTGGCTGGAGAAGTTCGCGATCGCCACCGATCGGCGAACGTCCCTCGACAAGGGCGCAGGAGCAGCAGGTGGCATCGGCTTCGCGCTGATGGCCCTCGGTGCCACCAGGGAGCCCGGGATCGCGCTGGTCGCCGAGCACGTGCGGCTGGCGCAGCGAGCCGGGGCAGCCGACCTCGTGGTCACCGGAGAGGGTGCCTTCGACTTCTCCAGCAGGTCGGGGAAGGTGCCCTACGGGGTGGCGCAGGTCGCTGCCGAGACGTTGCGACCGTGCATCGCGCTCGCCGGCCAGGTCCTCGTCGGTTCGCGAGAGATGCGGGCCCTGGGCATCGAGTCGGGCTACTCGCTGGTCGACCTGGTGGGGGAGGAGCGGGCCTTCGCCGACCCTGCCGGCTCGCTGGCAGACCTGGCTCAACGAGTGGCGCGCACTTGGTCGAGGTGAGGCGTCGAGGAATAACCGGCGGTGTGCGACCATTGAGGACGGCACGAACCCGAGACTCCCTGGAGATGACATGACCGAGCAGGTCGACACGACCACTGACCGCCGCACCGACCAGATCAACCTGAGCGATGTCGCTGCGAACAAGGTCAAGAGCCTCCTCGAACAGGAGGGTCGCGATGACTTGGCGTTGCGAATCTCCGTGCAGCCTGGTGGCTGCTCGGGCCTGCGCTACCAGCTCTTCTTCGACGAGCGCACCCTCGACGGCGACGTCACGACCGACTTCGACGGCGTCAGCGTCGTGGTTGACCGGATGAGCGTGCCCTACCTCAACGGCGCGATGATCGACTTCGTCGACTCGATCGAGAAGCAGGGCTTCACCATCGACAACCCCAACGCCACCGGCTCCTGCGCCTGCGGCGACTCGTTCAACTGATCAGTACCATCTGATCTGCCTGGAGACAGGCCAAAGGCCCCCGTTGCCCAACGGGGGCCTTTGTCGTTGAGTGACGAATCGTCCTGGAGTGCCGACGCCATCAATCGAGATGCAGGTGCAACTCGTTCGCCAGCCGTCTTGCGGCGTCAGTGACGTCGATGTCGCGCTTGGCGATCTCTCGCGGGTAGTCCGCGAAGTGAATGCTGGGCGGCGTGGACGCGGCTGCGCGGGCGATGCGCTCCAGTTGGAGGTTGACGCCGGCTGCGCGGCAGTCGGCGGTCATCTCGGGGGTGGGCGACAACTCGTCGTGGATCAGGTGCGATGCAGGGGTGGTGAAGGTCATGTCTGCGACGCTACGGCCTACTTGAGAGTAGGCCGAGCCCTACGGACAGGTAGGGTTCGCGGCGTGCCACTCCTCATCGCCGGATCCATCGCCACCGACCACCTGATGTCCTTTCCGGGCAAGTTCTCCGACAGCCTGGTGGTTGACCAACTGGACAAGCTCTCGGTGTCCTTCCTCGTGGAGGACCTGGAGGTACGCCGAGGAGGGTGCGCTGCCAACATCTGCTTCGGACTCGGCAACCTCGGCCTCCGGCCGGTGCTCGTCGGCGCCGTCGGCGAGGACTTCGCCGACTACCGGGCCTGGCTCGAGCGCCACAACGTCGACTGTGACGCGGTGCACGTCTCCCCGACGCGCCACACGGCCCGGTTCGTGTGCACCAACGACTCATCGATGGCCCAGATCGCCAGCTTCTACCCCGGGGCCATGAGCGAGTCCCGGGAGATCGAGCTCAAGCCGATCGTCGACCGGGTCGGGGAGCCCGACTACGTGCTGATCGGGCCCGATGACCCGCAGGGGATGCTGCGTCACACCGAGGAGTGCCGCCAGCGCGGCTACCGGTTCGTGGCCGACCCATCGCAGCAGTTGGCCTTCGGCGACGGCGACCTGATCAGGCAGTTGGTCGACGGTGCGGAGATTCTGTTCTCCAACGAGTACGAAGCCGCGCTGATCACCCAGAAGACGGGTTGGACCCGCGAGGAGGTGCTTGCTCGGGTAGGCACCTGGGTCGTGACCTTGGGCGCCGAGGGCGTCCGGATCGACAGCCAGGGCGCGCCATCCATCGTCGTGGCCGCCGTGCCCGAGATCGAGAAGGTCGAGCCGACTGGTGTCGGTGACGCCTTCCGGGCCGGGTTCCTCGCCGCCCTCGACTGGGGGCTGACCTCGGAGCGCGCAGCACAGCTCGGCTGCCTGCTGGCGGTCTACGTCGTCGAGCAGGTCGGCACGCAGGAATACACCCTCTCGGGTGACGCCTTCCTGGAGCGGTGCACGGCGACGTACGGCTCCGAGGCGACCGCCGACTTCGCACCGCACCTCAAGACCCTGCGCCCCTGAATTCAGCTGGGCTCAACTGAGCCGGCGCACCAGATAGCGTGGAGCACCGTCTTCGGCGGTGTCTTCACCGAGGTATTGCTGCTCGCGCATGCGACACCATGCCGGTACGTCGACGCGGGCGGCCACGTCATGGGCAACGACCCCGATGACCTGGCCCACCTCGACGTCCCTGAAGTGCTTGGCCAGCTCGATGATCGGCATCGGGCACAGCATGGTGCGGCAGTCGAGCTCGAGATCGGCGCCGTTCACAGCCCGACCCTGGCTCGCAACTGCGCCACCACGGCGGGCAGT
Organism: Nocardioides sp.; assembly: GCA_029264225.1. Lineage (GTDB taxonomy): Bacteria > Actinomycetota > Actinomycetes > Propionibacteriales > Nocardioidaceae > Nocardioides. Next base: position 4,831 of record JARICB010000358.1, read on the forward strand.
GCGTCGCAGAAGGCGTCAACGTGTGCGCGGGTGGTCTCGCGCTGCAGGGCGAGCCGCACGTTGCCGTGGGTCAGCACCCCCATCGCCGCCAGCACATGGCTCGGCGCCAGCGTCGAGGACGTGCATGCCGACCCGCTGGCGATGCCGAATCCGTGCCGGTCGAGCTCGTGGACGAGCGCCTCGCCGTCGACATAGAGACAGGAGAACGTGACCAGGTGCGGCAACCTCGCATCGGGATCGCCGACGATCTCGACGTCGGGAACCTCGGCGGCGACCCGGCGACGTACGACGTCGATCAGTGCGTGGTGCCGGGCGTTGACCTCGTCACGCTCGGCCACTACCGCTTGGAGTGAGGCGGCGGCCGCCAGGATGGCCGGGACGTTCTCGAAGCCGACGCTGCGCTGATCCACCCGGTCGTCGGCAGGGAACGGAGCCCGCCAGCGGGCGCCCTTGCGGATCAGCAGGACCCCGACGCCCGCGGGGCCGCCCCACTTGTGCGCCGAGAGAGCGGCCGCGTCCCAACCTGGTTCCAACTCCATTCGGGCCCCGCTCGCGCAGGCGTCGACGAACAGCGGAGCAGTCGTCTGTTCGCGCACCGCCGCCACCGGCTGGATGGTGCCGACCTCGTGATTGGCGCTCTGGCAGGCCATCACCGCGGCCTGGCTCGGCACCTCGTCTACCCGGACCCGACCCTGCGTATCGACCGCCACGGTCAGTGGCGTGCCTGCCCACTGGGCGGCATGGACGACACTCGAGTGCTCCACTGCCGTGTGGGCGAGCGGCAATCCTTCGCGCAGGCCACGCTGAGCCAGGCCCAGCAGTCCCAGGTGCACCGCGTGGGTGCCGCTCGGGGTGAAGGTCACTTCATCGGCTCGGACTCCGAGGGCCTCGGCCGTGGCCTCACGGGCGTTGTCAAGCAGCAGTCGGGCGTCGCGGGCCGCGCCGTGGAGTCGTCGAGAATCGGCGTAGCCGCGATCGAGGGCAGCGAGGAAGGTGTCGCGGGCGACCGGGTGCAGCGGCGTCGAGGACGCTGCATCCAGGTCGAGACGGGCGGCGTTGCTCATCCGCCGAACCTAGACCATACGAAGAGACCCCACCCGGCACCGTCAACTGATGCGAATGGCGATAGAGTTGGCAGTTGTCGAGACTGGACCAAGAGAGAGGCTCGTTCGTGGGTCTGCAACTCCCCAAGACAATTGCCGCGCCCGGGCGCAGGCTTTTGACGGGCACGCTTGTTGGCGCGACGCTGCTCTTTTTGAGTGCATGCGACGCGACTGACAAAGATCAACTTGCCCGGTTCGCCATGCCGGAGCCGGCGACGGCCGAGGCCCCCCTCACCTTTGACCTGTGGCGGTGGTCCTGGATCGCGCTGATGATCGTCGGCGTCATCGTGTGGGGCCTGATTGCATGGGTCGTGGTGCGCTACCGCCGACGCAGTGACGACGAGATCCCGGTGCAGACGCGCTACAACCTGCCGCTCGAGGTCTTCTACACGATCGCCCCGATCATGATGGTCGTCGTCCTCTTCTACTGGACCGTCGACGTGCAGAACAAGCTGATCAACATCGATCCCGACCCAGACGTCACCGTCGACGTGGTCGGCCAGCAATGGCAGTGGACCTTCAACTACACGGGTCAGGGTGAGGACGGCCGGACTCCCTACACGGTCGGTGACGGCGACACCATCCCGACGCTGGTCCTACCTGTCGATCAGACGGTGCAGTTCAACCTGCAGTCCCCGGATGTCATCCACTCGTTCTCCGTTGACTCCTTCTTGATGAAGATGGACGTCGTGCCCGGCCGGGTCAACAAGTTCCAGGCCACTCCGACGGTCATCGGTGACTACAACGGCAAATGTTTCGAACTCTGCGGGGTCGACCACTCTCGGATGATCTTCCACGTGAAGGTCGTCAGCCAGGCTGATTACGCCGCCTACCTGGTCGACCTGGCCGCGCAGGGCAACGAGGCCGACAAGCCGCTCCTCGGTGGCTCCGACGCACGCACCCAAGCGGGACTCGACGACGATTCTGAAGGAGGCCAGGAGTGAGCACCGCAACAGCCGCGGAAACCACCACCACGGTGGACCGCAAGCCACTCGGCCAGCAGCTGGTCCGGATCATGACGACCACGGACCACAAGCTGATCGGCAAGATGTATCTGGTCACCTCGTTCGCGTGGTTCATGATCGGTGGCCTGATGGCCATGGTCATCCGCTCCGAACTGGCGTTCCCCGGTAACCAGCTCGTCAACGACGAGCTCTACAACCAGCTCTTCACGATGCACGGCACGATCATGCTGCTGCTGTTCGCGACGCCGTTGTTCTTCGGCTTCGCCAATGTGATCATGCCGATTCAGATCGGTTCGCCGGATGTGGCCTTCCCGCGGCTGAACATGTTCAGCTACTGGCTCTTCCTCTTCGGTGGTCTGATCGCTGCGTCCGGGTTCCTGACGCCCCAGGGTGCCGCCGACTTCGGCTGGTTCGCCTACACGCCGCTCTCCGACGCGGTTCGTTCGCCCGGCGTCGGGGGCGACCTGTGGATCATGGGTCTGTGGATGGCCGGTTTCGGCACGATCCTGGGCGCGGTCAACTTCATCACCACGATCATCTGCATGCGGGCGCCCGGTATGACCATGTTCCGGATGCCGATCTTCGTGTGGAACACGCTCATCACCTCGATGCTGGTGCTGATGGCCTTCCCGATCTTGGCCGGCGCGCTGCTCTCGCTCGAGGCCGATCGGCTGTTGGGCGCGCACGTCTTCGACCCGTCCCACGGTGGCCCGATCCTGTGGCAGCACCTGTTCTGGTTCTTCGGTCACCCTGAGGTCTACATCATCGCGCTGCCGTTCTTCGGCATCGTCTCCGAGATCCTGCCGGTCTTCAGCCGCAAGCCGATCTTCGGCTACGTCGGCCTGGTCGGTGCCACCCTGGCGATCGCGGTCCTCTCGGTCGCTGTGTGGGCTCACCACATGTTCGTCACGGGTGCGGTGGATCTGCCGTTCTTCTCGGGCATGACCTTCCTGATCGCCGTCCCGACAGGAGTGAAGTTCTTCAACTGGATCGGCACGATGTGGGGGGGATCTCTGTCCTTCGACACCCCCATGCTGTGGACGATCGGATTCTTGACGACCTTCCTCTTCGGTGGCCTGACCGGTGTCATCCTCGCCAGCCCGCCGCTGAACTTCCACGTCTCCGACTCCTACTTCGTGGTGGCGCACTTCCACTACGTGGTGTTCGGCACCGTGGTGTTCGCGATGTTCGCCGGCTTCTACTTCTGGTGGCCCAAGCTGACCGGCCGGATGCTCAACGAACGACTCGGCAAGTTGCACTTCTGGCTGCTGTTCGTCGGGTTCCACACCACGTTCCTGGTCCAGCACTGGCTGGGTGTCGAGGGCATGCCGCGCCGCTACGCCGACTACATGCCCTGGGACGGCTTCACCACTCTCAACCAGGTCTCCACCATCGGAGCCTTCCTGTTGGGTGCCTCGACGCTGCCGTTCCTCTACAACGTGTTCATCACGCGCAAGGCGCCGCTGGTCAACGTCGACGACCCGTGGGGTTGGGGTCGGTCGCTGGAATGGGCCACGAGCTCTCCTCCGCCGCGCCACAACTTCGTCTCCATCCCGCGTATTCGCTCGGAGTCGCCCGCCTTCGATCTGCACCACCCGGAGATCGCGATGCTCGAGCTGCACGAGAACGACGCGGAGCGCCGTGGAGACGTGGCAGACGCGCCCAACGTTGATGGACGCGCAGAGACGCTGACCGCGAGGATCGAGGGTGACCTCGTCGACGGTGACACCGAGAGCCACGCCGACCGCGCGGCCGAGCAGAACGACAACGAGGGAGATGCCCGATGAAGCAAGAAACTGGGATGTTCCTCATCTCCTCCGTGTTCTTGGCGATGGTCTCAGGGATCTACTGGTTCATGAGCGGTGACTGGACCGGCACGTCCGCACTCACCATGGCGACCCTGCTTACCGGCATGGTCGCGGCCTACCTCGGCGTGCACGCCGCGAAGATGGACCCGCGTCCCGAGGACCGCAAGGATGGCGACATCGCTGACGGAGCCGGCGAGCTCGGCTTCTTCCCGCCCTACTCGTGGTGGCCGCTGTGGTGTGCGCTGACCCTGTCGATCTGCGTCTTCGCGATCGCCATGTCTGCCTGGTGGCTGTTGATCATCGGTGGCGTGGCCGGAATGTTGACGCTGTCCGGGTGGGTCTTCGAGTACTACCGCGGAGAACACGCACACTGAGCAGTAGCCTCGTAAGTTCCGCATCGGTGACGACTGCGGGTTACGGTGGAGTTCGTCCGTGTCAGGGCCGAACTCATGGGGGAACGTCGTATGTCTGCTCGTCTGCTAGCGCTCGGCGCTGCCTTGGCGTTGAGTACGACGCTCGTTGGCTGTGACGTAGCCAGCACTACCGACGACGAGGCTGGCGCATCCGATTCTTCCGGCGCGAGCGGCGAGCAGAGCAGCGCACCGCCGACGCCGGTGCGGATCACCACCAATGCGCCTGACCCGAACGCCGTACGACTGGCGGCCCCCTTCAAGATCCGTGCCACCCAAGGCAGCCTGGACAGCGTCACCGTAAGCGCTGTCGGCGGCGCGCAGGTGGAGGGGCGCATGGTCGGGCACCAGTGGGAGTTGGACTCCCGGCTCGAACCGGGAACCGACTACGTCGCGCGCGCCCAGGCCGAACGTAGTGACGGCGAAGTGGTGTCCAAGGTGGTCAAGTTCCACACCGAGAACCTCACCCTCGACCAACAGACCTACCCGTCGGTCGCGCCGCTGGGCGGCGAGACCGTCGGTGTGGGCATGCCAGTGATCGTCGCGTTCGACCTACCCGTGGCCGACAGGGCGTCCTTCGAGCAGCACATGAGCGTCACCAGCACGCCGGCACAGCAGGGCGCCTGGCACTGGCTCAATGACAGCGAGGTGCACTGGCGCCCCAAGTCCTACTGGCAGGCCGGCACCGACGTCTCGGTCGACATCGACATCAACTCCCTCCCTGCGGGCAAGGGCATCTACGGCCAGGAGAGCCGCACCGTCGAGTTCCACGTAGGGGACGCCAACATCTACCGGGTGGATGCGCAGACCCACCAGATGCGAGTCTTCTCCAACGGCTCCCTGCTCCGCACCATCCCGGTCACGACGGGCAAGGCCGGCTTCACCACCCGCTCCGGCACCAAGGTCATCATGGAGAAGTTCGCCGAGAAGCGGATGAACTCCGAAACCGTCGGCATCGCCAGCGATGATCCCGAGTCCTACGACATCGACGACGTGCAGTGGGCCATGCGCGTGACCGCGTCGGGCGAATTCATCCATGCCGCCCCGTGGTCGGTGGGCTCGCAGGGCAGGGCCAATGTCTCGCATGGCTGCACCGGCCTCTCGACGGCCGACGCCGGATGGCTCTATGCGATGACCAAACGTGGCGACGTGGTCGAATACACCGGCACGGATGCCTCCATGAGTCTTGAGAACGGCTACGGCGACTGGAACCTTCCCTTCGACCAGTACCGTGCGGGTTCCGCACTGCACTGATCAATCTCCCGGACCCCTGATCACCCCTGCTTCTTGCCAGCACAAGAAGCAGGGGAGTGGCCTCAAATGCAACAGGGCCCCGGGGGTGACCGGGGCCCTGTGCTGACGCGTACGTCGATCAGTGCTGTCCTCCGCGGAGGGGGGAGTCCTCGACGTCCTGCTGGTTGTGAC
>JARICB010000380.1 GCA_029264225.1 Nocardioides sp.
GGGCAGCACCCACGAGCGGCTCCCAGGTCGAGGACGCTCCTTGGGTCGCGGCGTTGGTGGCGGCCCAGAGGAAGAGTGCCGTTTCCAAGCCCTCGCGCCCCACAGCCAGCAGGGCCACGAGCGCCAACGACCACACACCGGCCTCCGCCGCACGATCGATCTGACTACGGAGTTCAGCCCCGAGCCCGCGGGCCGCCCTGGCCATCCAGAACACCATCCAGGTCACGAAGCCGACGGCCACGATCGAGAGGGTTCCCCCGATCAACTCCTGGGCCTCGAAGGTGAGCCCGCGTGGTCCGAACGTGAGGGCCGCACCGAAGGCGAGGCTGATCATGACCGCCACCGCGACGCCGGCCCAGATACGGGGCAGCAACTCGCGTCTTTCGGACTTCACGAGGTAGGCCACCAGGATGCTGACGACCAGCGCGGCCTCGAGCCCCTCGCGGAGGCCGATCAGATAGTTGGCGAACACGGGATCACCTTACTCCTCATCTTAGGCTTGCCTCACCTTAGTGAGACGCGGATCTCTTTTGGCACCCCGAGGTCCTCTCGGGGTGGACCGGGGGGAACGTCGGGGGTCTCCCCTGATGCGCACAGATGTGCGAGCACGCAACGCTGTCGAGCATGATCACAGTCGAAGCACTGACCCGGAAGTACGGCGGCTTCACCGCCGTCGACAACGTCTCCTTCACCGCGATGCCCGGTCGCGTGACCGGCTTCCTCGGGCCCAACGGCGCCGGCAAGTCGACCACCATGCGCGTCATGGTCGGTCTCACCGCGCCGACGTCGGGCGCCGCCACCATCAACGGCACCCGATTCGCCGACCTGCCCAACCCGGGCCTCGAGGTCGGCGTCCTGCTCGACGCCTCTGCGCAGCACGCCGGCCGCACCGGCCGCGAGATCCTCTCGGTCGCTGCCCAGACCATGGGCCTGGCAACCTCCCGCGTCGACGAGATGATCGAACTCGTCAGTCTGACCCCGACCGAAGCCAAGCGTCGGGTCCGCAACTACTCACTCGGCATGCGTCAACGCCTCGGCATCGCTACCGCCCTGCTCGGTGACCCGAAGGTGCTGATCCTCGACGAACCAGCCAACGGCTTGGATCCGGCCGGGATCCGCTGGATGCGTGACCTGCTCCGGGGCTACGCCGACGGGGGCGGCACCGTGCTGCTCTCCTCGCACCTGCTCCACGAGATCGAGGTCATCGCCGATGACCTCGTCGTGATCGGCAACGGCCAGATCGTTGCCTCCGGAACCAAGGAGGAACTCTTGGCTGCGGCGGGCACTCTGGCCCGCTGCACGACTCCGCGCGACCTCGCTCGCGAGCTCGAACAGGCCGGCATCGTCTGCACGCTGAGCGGTGACGGTTCTGTGCGCACCGACGCCGACCCTACCTACGTCGGTCAGGTCGCTCTGGCTGCCGGCATCGCACTGAGCGAACTGCGCTCGGCCGAGGGCGCCGGCCTCGAAGACATGTTCTTGTCACTCACCAGCACCACTCAACGCGAAGGAGTGGCGGCATGACCACCACAGCAGCCCTGTCAGCCCCACCCACAGCGCACCCGACCCCTCGACCCACGCCCCGGCCGATTCCGACAGCACGACTGGTCAAGGTCGAACTGCGCAAGATGTTCGACACCCGCTCGGGCTTCTGGATGCTGATGAGCATCGGCATCCTCGCAGTGCTGGCCACCGTGGCAGTCATCATCTTTGCGCCCGACCGGGCCATGACCTACGAGCCGTTCGCCACCGCTGTCGGCTTCCCGATGGCGATCATCCTGCCGATGATCGCGATCCTCTCGGTGACCAGCGAGTGGAGCCAACGCAGCGGCCTGACCTCCTTCACCCTCGTTCCCCAGCGCAACCGGGTGATCGCCGCCAAGGTGATCGCCACGGTAGTCGTAGGCGTCGTGTCCATCCCGCTGGCCCTGGCCGTCGGCGCGCTCGGCTACGTCGTAGGCGCGGCCATCAACGGCACGCCCCAGGTCTGGGACCTTGGCGTGGAGCGGATGCTGCTCATCGTGCTGGCCAACGTGCTGGGAATCGCCTTCGGCTTCATGCTGGGTGTTGTCATCCGCAACTCACCCGGCGCCATCGTGGGCTACTTCGTCTACTCACTGGCGCTGCCGCCGATCCTGTTGCTGCTGGCCGAGTTCCAGGGCTGGTTCGCCGACCTCCAACCATGGGTCGACTTCAACTACGCGCAGACAGCACTCTTCGGTCCGGGGGTCGACGGCGAGCAGTGGGCCAACCTGGCGACTGCCAGCCTCATCTGGCTGGTACTACCGCTCACGGTGGGTCTGTTCCTGCTGCGCCGCTCCGAGGTGAAGTGATCCCAGACGAAACGGGCCCGACCCGCCGATGAAATCGGCGAGTCGGGCCCGTAGTGCTCGTGGTGCTTGTCAGCGGGTCGCGGTGCCCTCGACGTAGTCGGAGTCATGCGACTTCACCCACGCCATCAGCTTGCGCAGCTCGCGACCGGTGGCCTCGATGGGGTGCTTCTCACCCTTCTCGCGGAGCTCCTGGAACTCCTTGCCGCCGTTGTCCTGGTCGTCGATGAAGCGCTTCGCGAACGCGCCGCTCTTGATGTCGGCGAGAACCGCCTGCATGTTGGTCTTCACCTCGGGAGTGATGACCCGCGGGCCGGAGACGTAGTCGCCGTACTCGGCCGTGTCGGAGACC
>JARICB010000419.1 GCA_029264225.1 Nocardioides sp.
CGCCAGGAGCAGCAACCAACTACTTCGAGACCGACTCATAGGGGCCATGGGTCCAGTATCCGGGCCTACCTACGTCGGCGGTTTGGCGCACCCCGCTGCGGGCATGACCATGGGCACCACGACTTACTCAGGGAGAATCCATGTCACAACCCAGGCGTCTCAGCTCGCTGGCCATCGTCGCCGTGCTGGCACTTGTGCTGACCGGCCTCGTCAGCTCTCCGGCTTCTGCCGGCAACAAGGCGACACGCGGCAAGGTCAACTACGGCAACACCAGTTGGACCGCGGGCACGTCCGGCTACTCGATCAAGGGCAAGGCCACCGGACGCAAGCATCGCTCGGTGGCGCTCCAGATCAAATGGGCCGATGGCTGGCACACCGTCGCCAAGACCAAGACCAAGAAGAAGGGCAAGTACTCCTTCAACGGATCACTGAACTGGTACGGCGTGCACAAGGTGCGGGTGATGGTGCCCAAGACCAAGCGTGACCGGGCGAAGAAGTTCAAGGCCAAGAAGTTCTCGGTCGCCGTGCCGTGGGAGCCGCGGGGCCTGCCGAGTTCCTACGCGCCCTTCAGCTACCAGGGCATCAACTTCGCCTGGAACCCCTGCAAGACGATCAACTACCGCGTCAACACCGGTTATGCCGGCGAGCCCGCGATCGCGATCACGCAGGCCTCGATGGAGCTGCTGTCCCGCGCGACCGGGTTCAAGACCAAGTATGTCGGCACCACCACCGCCGTGCCCCTCGACGACAAGCCCTACCAGAAGGGCACCGACCTGGTCGTTGCCTGGGCGCACCAGAACGACTACCCGTCGCTGATCCAGGCGGTCGGGCGTGGCGGCACCGGCCCGGCCAAGGGTGCTCGACGCAGGTCGAACAACAAGGTGGTCCTGGAGATCAAGCGGCCCGGCGTCACCATGAACATGGCCTACGGTGCGGACTACCCGATGACGATGGACGATCCGGGCCACGAAAGCATGGGTCTGGTGCTGGTCCACGAACTCGGTCACGCGTTCGGTCTCGACCACTTCGCCGACGACATCCAGATCATGCACCCCGGCAACCGCTCCCCCACGCCGACCGGCTACCACCCCTGGTACGAGGCCGGCGACCTCGCCGGACTGCGTGCCCTGGGCGCGCAGGGTGGCTGCCTCAAGCCCTACCGCAGCACCGGCCGCTGGGATGCCTTCCAGCTCGACAACGGCGTCCACCCGGGTATGTACCGGGACTGACCCAGCGCGTACGCAGAGGAACGGCCCGATCGGTCTCCGATCGGGCCGTTCTACGTGTGCTCAGGACTCAGATGACGCCCATGGCGACCATCGCGTCGGCGACCCGCAGATAGCCGCCCAGGTTGGCACCCATGACGTAGTTGCCCGGGTCGCCGTACTTGTCGGCCGTCTCCATGCAGTCGTGGTGGATCGTCTCCATGATGTGCTGCAGCCGGGCCTCGGTCTTCTCGAACGACCAGGAGTCGCGCGACGCGTTCTGCTGCATCTCCAGTGCCGAGGTGGCCACGCCACCGGCGTTGGATGCCTTGCCGGGCGCGTAGAGCACGCCCGCCTGGACGAGCAGCTTGGCCGCATCCGGGGTGGTCGGCATGTTGGCGCCCTCCGCCACGAGCTCGACACCGTTGGCGATCAGCGCCTTCGCGCCGGCTTCGGGCAGTTCGTTCTGGGTCGCACACGGGAGCGCGACCTCGCACGGAACGTCCCAGATCGACCCGTCGGTGATGTGCCGCACGGCACCGCCCCGCGCTTCGGCGTACTCGGTCAGCCGCCCGCGGCGTACTTCCTTGATCTCCTTGAGCAGATCCAGATCCAGGCCCGCCTCGTCGACGATGTAGCCGCCGGAGTCGGAGCAGGCGATGACCTTGCCGCCGAGCTGGTGGATCTTCTCCACGGCGTAGATCGCCACGTTGCCCGAACCGGAGACCACTGCCCGCTTGCCCTCCAGGGAGCGGCCGTTGGCCTTGAGCATCTCGTCGGCGAAGAAGACGGTGCCGTAGCCGGTGGCCTCGGTGCGGACCTGTGATCCACCCCACGGCAGACCCTTGCCGGTCAGGACGGCGGACTCGTAACGGTTGGTGATCCGCTTGTACTGGCCGAAGAGGTAGCCGAGCTCGCGGCCACCGACGCCGATGTCGCCGGCCGGTACGTCGGTGTACTCACCGATGTGGCGATACAGCTCGGTCATGAACGACTGGCAGAAGCGCATGATCTCCAGGTCGCTGCGACCCTTGGGGTCGAAGTCGGAGCCGCCCTTGCCGCCGCCGATGGGCAGGCCGGTCAGTGCGTTCTTGAAGATCTGCTCGAAGCCGAGGAACTTCACGATCGACAGGTTGACGCTCGGGTGGAACCGCAGCCCGCCCTTGTAGGGCCCGATGGCGGAGTTGAACTCCACCCGGAAACCGCGGTTGATGTGCACCGTGCCCTGGTCGTCGACCCACGGCACCCGGAAGATGATCTGCCGCTCGGGCTCGCACACGCGCTGGAGGATCGACCAGCTGGCGTATTCGGGGTGGGTGCCAGCGATCGGCGTCAGGCTGAGCATCACCTCGAAGACGGCTTGATGGAACTCCCGCTCCCCAGGGTTACGTGCGAGCACCTGCTCGAACTCGGTCTGGAAGGCGGGGTGGAGTTCCTCAATCATGGCTGAACCTTCCCACGATCAGCGGCCACCACGAACATTCGCCGATGGGCGAGAAGCCTTACCCACCTGTGATAGCGCGCCCGCCCGTTCAGTTGCGGTAGGACGC
>JARICB010000171.1 GCA_029264225.1 Nocardioides sp.
CAAGCACGAGAATTCCCTCGCGGTGATCGGCGTGGGCTGCTTCGTGGCCCTCTGCGCGACCCTTCCGCTGGCGCTCAGCGTCGACCAGAAGATTGATCGCCAGCGGCTCATGTACGACGATTTCGCGACGATGCAGTGGCTTCAGTATCAAGAGATCGTCCTGACCGGGAGCGCCATTCCACTGAAGTTGCGTGGTGACCAGTCGGCAGATGTTGCCGGGGTCACGTTTACGCCAGCGACCGGGGTCACAGTGACGGTGAAGGCTCCCGAGACCAACACCTACTGCGTGCGTGCGAGCAACCGCTACGGCGATTCCACGCGCTGGGCCTGCTTCGACCCGGAGTCGCCCCCGTCTCCTCCGAGCGTCCCGGCCGACACCATCTGAACTGCTCAACCTAGATCGCCGTACCGCTGGAAGCCGCTCGCGGGTGTTGCTTCACCATGTCGCGGGTGTTGCTTCACCATGTTGAGTAGGGAAAGTCGCACTCTGCATGGCGTCGACGGTGTGCTAAGTGACGGTTCGACCACTTAGCATGGGGAAGCAACGCACGTTCGTAGGGAAGCGGCGCGAGTACGCCGCCGGCGCTCACCAGCCGCGGTCGCGCCACTCATCGACGTAGGGACGCTGGGCGCCGAGGGTGGAGTCCCCGCCGTGGCCCGGGTAGAACCACGTGTCGTCGGCGAGTTCGCCGAAGACCTTGGTCTCGACCTCGTCGACGAGCCGGACGAAGGCTTCCGTGTCGCCGAAGGTGTTGCCTACGCCTCCCGGGAAGAGGGAGTCGCCCGTGAAGAGGTGCCCGTGTCCGTCCGGGTCGGACCAGTGGAGGGCGATGGAGCCCGGGGTGTGCCCGTCGAGGGCGATCACCGACAGGTCACAGGCGCCGACCGCGACCCGCTCACCGTGATCGACACGTCGTTCGACCGGTACGCCGGTCTGCTCGGTGATTGCGTCGGCGTCGGGAGTCCCGGCGATCACCACTGCCCCCGGGTGCGCCGCCTTGAGTGCGGCGAGTGCCCGGTGGTGATCCCAGTGCTGATGCGTGGTGAGGATCGTGGTGAGGGAACGCTCGCCGATCAACTCCAGGAGACGATCGGCTTCGGCCGCGGCATCGATCAGCAGCAACTCGCCGGTGTCGACACACTCCAGCAGGTAGCAGTTGTTGGACATGTCGGGATCGACGGCGACCTTGGTGATCGACAGGGCTCCCGCAGCCCGGGTCTGGGCCGGGCCGCCGGGAGAGACATCACCGTCGTAGTCGTCCTGCAGATTCACCATGCGGGTACCTCCGGAAGTCGGTCCTGGTCGACGCTCAGGCTCGAGCCGTCGCCCCGCCCGGTGAGCCACCAGGCGAGTTGGTGCGATTCTCCACTGACGATGGAGTTGACCTCGGCACTGGCTGCGACCGCGCCGTAGTCCCACGTCCGAGCCAGGTCGCGGGCCAGCACGCGGAAGGCCTGCGGGTAGGAGCGATGGGTCAGCGTCTCGAGTACGAGCGCTGCGAACGCTGCGGGCCAGTCCGCGCTGCTGTAGCCCGCGTCGAGATCGGCATGGTGGATCTCCACCTCGCGCAGACGCATCGCGGGCACCATCCGCGCCGTGAACGTCTGCCCGCCGGGGGTCCGTTCGATGCGGCTGGCCCACTGGCTGGCGGGCATCGACGCGACTGCGCGGCGGAAGCACTCGGTCGCTGCCAGCAGTCGCGCTCGCAGCTCGGACGACGCGGCGCACGCCAGGTCCGCGATGTCGGTGTCTCGGGATTCGTCGGAGTCATACATCGGGGTGCCCTGCCCGTCGGCCAGCCCTCTCAGGGATCGCTCGAGCCCTTCCGCGTTGAGCGTCAGGTGCGCGACGACGTAGGCCCTGCTCCACCCCGGCAGCAGCGACGCCTCGGTCAACTGCTCGGCGGTGAGCTGGTCCACGGTGCGCAGGAGACGGTGATCGGCCTCGGACAACTGGGCAAAAACCTCCGGGGCGGGAGTGAGGTCAGGATCGGTCATGGACACCATTCAACACATACCTAGGGGTGCTGTGTGGCCCCGTAGAGTCGACAACTGACCGCGCGGCGGGTTGCAACGACGCGCCGCTTGACGAACACTTGTTCGAAGCCGTTCGATTTCCGCCGACCATCGCAGACCAGCAAGGACCACAGTGGCCGACCAGCTCATCATCCGGGGTGCGCGCGAGCACAACCTCAAGGACGTCTCCCTCGACCTGCCCCGCGATGCCCTCATCGTCTTTACCGGGCTGTCAGGGTCGGGCAAGTCGAGCCTCGCGTTCGACACGATCTTCGCCGAGGGCCAGCGTCGCTACGTCGAATCGCTCTCTGCCTATGCCCGACAGTTCCTGGGCCAGATGGACAAGCCGGACGTCGACTTCATCGAGGGCCTCTCGCCCGCGGTGTCGATCGACCAGAAGTCCACCTCGAAGAACCCGCGCTCCACGGTCGGCACCATTACCGAGGTCTATGACTACTTACGGCTGCTCTACGCGCGGGCCGGACGAGCCCACTGCCCGGTCTGTGGCTCGCCCATCGAGCGGCAGACGCCGCAACAGATCGTCGACCGGATCCTGGACCTCGAGGAGGGCATCCGCTTCCAGGTGCTGGCGCCGGTGATTCGAGGGCGCAAGGGTGAGTACGTCGACCTGTTCCGCCAGTTGCAGACTCAAGGATTCTCCCGGGCACGCGTCAACGGCGAGACCTACCAGCTCGACGAACCGCCCAAGCTGGACAAGCAGAAGAAACACACCATCGAGGTCGTGATCGACCGGCTGGCCGTCAAGGAGTCCAGCAAGCGTCGCCTGACCGACTCCGTCGAGACCGCCCTGGGCCTGGCCGGTGGACTGGTGCTCTTCGACTTCGTCGATTTCGATGCCAAGGATCCGGGCCGCGAGTTGAGGTTCTCGGAGCGGATGGCGTGTCCCAACGAGCACACCATCGACACCGACGAACTCGAACCACGGTCGTTCTCCTTCAACTCGCCGTTCGGTGCCTGCCCGCAGTGCAGTGGTCTGGGTACCCGGATGGAGGTCGACGCGGAGTTGGTCGTGCCCGACCAGCGCGCCACTCTCGGCGAGGGCGCGATCCAACCGTGGAGCAACGCCCACGTCGCTGACTACTTCCTGCGGCTGATGAATGCCCTGGGGGAGGAACTCGGCTTCGACCTGAACACCCCGTGGAACGACCTCTCGACGCTCGCGCGCACCTCGCTGCTCGAGGGGCACAAGACCAAGGTGCACGTCGTCACCAAGAACCGTTACGGCCGCCAGCGTGCCTATTACGCGGCGTTCGAGGGGGTTCGTCCCTACATCGAGCGTCGCCATCGCGAAGCCGAGTCCGACACCAGCCGGGACCGGTTCGAGGGCTTCATGCGGGAAGTGCCGTGTCCGGCCTGCCAGGGGAGCCGGCTCAAGCCGGTCTCCATGGCGGTCACGCTCGGCGCCAAGGAGGCCGGCGGCAAGAACATCGCCGAGGTCTGTGCCCTGCCCATCAACGAGACGGCCGAATACCTGGCCAACGTCGAGTTGTCGGAGCGGGAGAAGCAGATCGGCGAACGGGTCCTCAGGGAGATCCAGGAGCGGCTCAACTTCCTGCTCGACGTCGGCCTCGACTACCTCTCGCTCAACCGGCCCTCGGGCTCGTTGTCGGGCGGTGAAGCGCAACGGATCCGGCTCGCTACCCAGATCGGTGCCGGGCTGGTGGGGGTGCTCTACGTCCTAGACGAGCCGTCGATCGGGCTGCACCAGCGCGACAACCGTCGGCTGATCGAGACCCTGGTGCGACTCAAGGACCTCGGCAATACGCTGATCGTGGTCGAGCACGACGAAGACACGATCCGCACCGCCGACTGGGTCGTCGACATCGGGCCAGGCGCTGGTGAGCACGGCGGACAGGTGGTGCACAGCGGCTCCGTGCAGGGCCTCTACGACCACCCGGACTCGTTGACGGGGCAATACCTCAGCGGCCGCCGGGAGATCCCTGTACCCGCCATTCGGCGACCGCGCACCAAGGATCGTGAGCTCACCGTGCACGGGGCGAAGGAGAACAACCTGCGCGACGTCGACGTGAGCTTCCCGCTCGGGGTCTTCTGCGCCGTGACGGGCGTTTCGGGATCCGGCAAGTCGACGCTGGTCAACGACATCCTTTACACGTCGTTGGCCAAGCAGATCTACAACGCCCGGACGGTGCCGGGGCGACACACCCGGCTGACCGGCCTGGAGCACGTCGACAAGGTCATCCACGTCGACCAGTCGCCGATCGGTCGGACGCCGCGGTCCAACCCGGCGACCTACACGGGCGTCTTCGACCATGTCCGCAAGCTCTTCGCCTCGACTCCCGAGGCCAAGATGCGCGGCTACCTGCAGGGCCGCTTCTCCTTCAACGTCAAGGGTGGGCGCTGCGAGGCCTGCTCCGGCGACGGCACGATCAAGATCGAGATGAACTTCCTGCCCGACGTCTACGTGCCGTGCGAGGTCTGCCACGGTGCGCGCTACAACCGCGAGACGCTCGAGGTCCACTACAAGGGCAAGACCATTGCCGAGGTGCTCGACATGCCGATCGAGGAGGCGCTCGACTTCTTCGCTGCGGTTCCTGCCATCTCGAGGCACATGAAGACGCTGGTCGAGGTGGGCCTGGGTTATGTCCGCCTGGGCCAGCCTGCGACCACGCTCTCCGGCGGTGAGGCCCAGCGGGTCAAGTTGTCCAGTGAACTGCAGAAGCGGTCCACCGGTCGCACCGTCTACGTGCTCGACGAGCCGACGACCGGACTCCACTTCGAGGACATCCGCAAGCTGCTGCTGGTGCTGGGCAAGCTGGTAGACGCCGGGAACACGGTGCTGGTCATCGAGCACAACCTCGACGTCATCAAGACTGCCGACTGGCTCATCGACATGGGCCCCGAGGGTGGCTCGCGCGGTGGGATGGTGGTGGCCGAGGGCACTCCCGAGGATGTCGCTGCCCACCCCGACAGTTACACGGGCCACTTCCTGGCACCGCTGCTGGCGGGCAGGGCCGCCAAGCAGCCCAGCCGGAAGGCGCTGCCGAAGGCGGAGCCGGAGCGGCCCCTGACCAAGAAGGCCGCCGCCGCAGCGAAGAAGGCTGCCACGGCGAAGAAGGCTGCCACGGGGAAGAAGGTCGCGAAGGCCGGTTGAGGAGGGGCCGTATCCTTCGACCATGACCTCCGCACTCAATCGTCGTCACGTTCTGGGCGGGGTCGCCGCGACCGTCGTCGGTCTGCCGGTGCTTTCGGGGTGTGGTGGCAGCGACGTGACCGCAACCGACCCGACCGTCAGGAAGTCCGGCGTAGCCGTTGCCGCGACGACGGATGTTCCGGTGGGCGGCTGTGCGGTCTTTCCTGAGCAGAAGATGGTGCTGACGCAGCCCAGCGAGGGCGAGTTCAAGGACTTCAGTTCGGTCTGCACACACAAGTCGTGCACGGTCAGCGCCAGCACCGACGGCTACATCCCATGCATGTGTCACGGCAGCCAGTTCTCCTTGACCGACGGTTCGGTGCTGGAAGGACCGGCCACGGCGCCGCTTCCCGAGGTGCCGATCGCGGTCGAGGGTGACGAGATCACCATCGTCTGAGGTGACTGTCCCCGGTCGCCCGTAGGCTGGTCACGTGGCCAGCCCGAGCAGTTATCGACCCAGTCCCGGGTCGATCCCGACCGACCCGGGGGTCTATCGCTTCCGCGACGCCAAGGGGCGCGTCATCTACGTCGGCAAGGCCAAGAGCCTGCGCCCCCGGGTGTCCTCCTACTTCCAAGACATCGGCGGACTGCACCCGCGCACGGCGTCCATGGTCACCAGCGCGGCCAGCATCGAGTGGACCGTCGTCAAGACCGAGGTGGAGGCTCTCCAACTCGAATACTCGTGGATCAAGGAGTTCGACCCGCGCTTCAACGTCAAGTATCGCGACGACAAGTCCTACCCGTGGCTGGCGGTCACCGTCGGCGAGGAGTTCCCCCGGGTGATGGTCGGTCGCGGCGCGAAGCGCAAGGGCACCCGCTACTTCGGGCCCTACGGCCATGCCTGGGCGATCCGCGAAACCGTCGACCTGCTGCTGCGGGTCTTCCCGATGCGTTCGTGCTCCAACGGGGTCTTCAAGCGCTCCGGACAGATCGGTCGCCCGTGCCTGCTGGGCTACATCGACAAATGCTCGGCGCCGTGCGTCGGCAACGTCAGTGCCGAGGAGCACCGCGAGATCGTCGACGACTTCTGCGACTTCATGGCCGGCAACACCTCGGCATTCGTGAAGCGGGTCGAGAAGCAGATGTATGCCGCCTCCGACGCGCAGGACTTCGAGAAGGCCGCGCGCCTGCGTGATGACCTCGGTGCTCTCAACAAGGCGTTGGAGAAGCAGGCAGTGGTGCTGGGCGACGGCACCGACGCCGACGTGATCGCTCTCGCGGAAGATCCACTCGAGGTGGCGGTGCAGATCTTCTATGTCCGTGGCGGCCGGATCCGGGGCCAGCGGGGCTGGGTGGCCGACCGCTCCGATGACGGCGACACGTCTGCGCTCGTCCAGGACTTCCTGCTCCAGCTCTATGGCGAGGAGTCGGACGCGATTCCGCGGGAAGTGCTGGTGCCGGCACTGCCCCCCGACGCCACCGTGATGGAGGAGATGCTCAGCGATCTCCGCGGCAGCCGGGTCTCCATCCGGGTGCCACAGCGTGGCGACAAGAAGGCGCTCCAGGACACCGTGGCTCGCAACGCCGGCCAGTCGCTGATCCTGCACAAGACGAAACGTGCCAGCGACCTCACCACCCGCAACCAGGCCCTGGAGGAGATCCAGCAGGCGTTGGCCCTCGACGAGGTGCCGCTACGGATCGAGTGCTACGACATCTCCAACCTCCAGGGCACCGAGGTCGTCGCGTCGATGGTGGTCTTCGAGGACGGACTGCCCCGCAAGGGCGAATACCGGCGGTTCGTGATGAAGCCCGAGCCGGGCCAGAGCGAGGTCGGGCAGAACGACGTCGCCCACATGCACCAGGTGATCACCCGGCGCTTCCGTCGACTGCTCGACGAGCAGTCCCGCTCGGCAACGGTCAGCACCGACTCCGGTCCGATGCTGATCGACCCCGAGACCGGCCGACCCCGCAAGTTCGCCTACTCGCCGGGCCTGGTGGTCGTCGACGGTGGTCAACCCCAGGTAGCGGCGGCCCAGCAGGCGCTGAGCGAACTGGGGATGACCGACATCCCCGTCTGCGGGTTGGCCAAGCGGCTCGAAGAGGTGTGGCTACCGGCCGAGCCCGACCCGGTCATTCTGCCTCGCACCAGTGAGGGCCTCTACCTGCTGCAACGAATCCGTGACGAAGCACACCGATTCGCGATCAACCACCACCGCTCGCGCCGTTCGAAGTCGATGGTCGAGAGTCTGCTCGACGACATACCTGGGCTGGGAGAAGTACGCCGCAAGACGCTGCTCAAGCATTTCGGCTCGCTCAAGAAACTGCGACTGGCCGAGGTCGAAGAACTGGCCATGGTGCCGGGCATCGGACCCCGCACCGCTCAGTCCATCAAGACGGCTGTGGCGAGCGCTGATGCCACCCGTAAGAATGCCGTCACCACTCCGGCCATTCGCGTCAACACCGCCACCGGCGAGATCATCGCGGAGGACTGATGGAACCCACACCAGCCGAGCTCGTCATCGTGACCGGCATGACCGGCGCGGGGCGCAGTACCGCTGCCAAGGAGTTGGAGGATCTCGGCTTCTTCGTGGTCGACAACCTGCCGCCGACCCTGGTGCGCGACGTCGTGCGCCTCGTTGACGACAGTCGCGGAGTTACCCAGCCGATCGCGGCAGTGGTCGACGTGCGGTCCGGATCGTTCTTCGACTCCCTGCAGTCCAACCGTCACCAGGGGGTGACCGGGCGACCGACCACCCTGCTCTTCCTCGAGGCCTCCGATGACGTCCTCGTCCGCCGCCAGGAGGCCGCGCGCCGCCCGCACCCGTTGCAGGGCAGCGGTCGGCTGTCGCACGGACTGCAACGTGAGCGTGAGGTGCTGGCCGACCTTCGTGGCGATGCCGACGTGGTCATCGACACCTCCAACCTCAACGTGCACCAGCTCACCGAGCGGATCGCCGAGCAGTTCGGCACCCCCGAGTCGGTTCGGCTCAAGGTGACGGTTGTCTCGTTCGGGTTCAAGTACGGCATTCCGGTCGACGCTGACTACGTGGCCGACATGCGCTTCCTGCCCAACCCGTTCTGGGTGCCGGAGCTGCGGGTCCACACCGGACGCGACCAAGACGTCGCCGACTACGTCAAGCACCGGCCCGCGGCCCAGCGATTCCTCGAGCAGTACGTTCCCGTGCTCCAGACAGTGGCCG
>JARICB010000172.1 GCA_029264225.1 Nocardioides sp.
TTGGAGGGGGTGGCGGCAGTGGTGCTGTTGCTGCTCGCCACCTTGCTCGTGTCAAGACTCATTGCTTCTCACGCTCCCAGTAGCTGGCCCCGATGGGCTCAGTGAAGTCGCTCACCGCGATCAGGTAACCCTCTTCATCGACTGCCAGCGGCAGTTGGGGGAGGGGGCGGTGCGCCGGCCCGAAGACGACCTTGGCGCCGTGGGCCAGGTCGAACGTGGACTGGTGGCAGGGGCAGAGCACGTGGTGCGTGGTCCGCTCGTAGAGGGAGATGGGGCAACCCACGTGGGTGCAGATCTTGGAGTAACAGATGATCCCGTTGACGCTCCAGTTCTCGCGCCCCTTGACCGGGGTGATGTCGCCGGGCTCCATCTTGACCAGGATGATCGCGCCCTTGGCCTTCTGGACCTGGAGTTCGACGCCCTCAATCTCGGGGTAGCCGTTCTCCTCGGTCGGGAAGAGCGCCTCGGGGGCAGCGTTGACCAGATCGCCGATCTCGAGATCGGAGGCCCGGATGGGGGTGCCGACCACGTCGCGAACGACGCGCATCCCCTTCTTCCAGATGGTGTGCTGGAGACCCGCGCCCTTCTCAGCATTGGCGATCTGAGCGTTGGTCTGACCCAGGTCGCGCAGCAGGACGATGGCGGGCAGTCCCATGAAGCCCACCGCGCCGAGCAGAGTGTTGCGCACGAGGGGGCGACGACCGAGGCCGGACTCATTGCCGCCCATGGCGAGCGCCTCCAGGGCGCCTGCACGGTCCTCTTCGGAGGAACCGGCCGGGTGGCGCATCTCCACGATCTCCTGGTCGCCCATGAGCTTGCGGGCCCACTGGATGATCCCGACACCGATCAGGAGCAAGGCACCACCGAGGGTGAGCCCGAGCGCGACGGTCGAGGCGCCCATGTTCATGAACGTGTCGAAGTTGTCGCCGATCTCCAGGGTGAAGTAGGCGACCACGAAGAGCACTGCGCAGAGCATGGAGAGACCGAAGAGTGCGGCCACCTGTCGCTCGGCGCGCTTCTCGGCGCGCGGGTCGACGTCGGTCGGACGCCACTGGTGTGCGGGGAGTCCGGGGTTGGCGATCGGCTCCTCCGGCACTGCCGGTGTCCGGTCGTGAGAGTCGCTCATGCGTCGACCCCTTCCTTGAGCTGGGGAGCCTTGCTGCTGCGCGTCGTGTGAGCGGCGATCCAGACGGCGAAACCTACGAGTCCACCGATCCCGAGTACCCAGGCGAACATGCCTTCGGAGACGGGGCCGAGGCCGCCCAGGGCGAAGCCGCCGTATTCAGGGGTTTCCTGGATGCTGGCGAGGTAGGCGATCACGTCGCGCTTCTCTTCGGGCGAGAGGTTGCCATTGCTGAAGACGGGCATGGCCTGCGGCCCGGTCAACAGCGCTTCGTAGATGTATCGCCCGTCGACACCGTGCAGCGTCGGGGCGTAGCCGCCGCGGGGCATGGCTCCGCCGGAGCCGTTGAAGTTGTGGCAGGCGGTGCAGTTGGTCAAGAAGATCTGGCCGCCACGGCTGATTGCCTCCTGGCGTTCCTCCTCGCTCAGACCATCGATCGAGTAGTCGCCCGTGCTGGGGATCGCGGGACCGGGAGCCAGGGACGCCACGTAGGCCGCCATGGCGGCGGTTTCGTCGGCGTTGTAGACCGGTTGCTTGCGCGGCGCCTGGGCGCCGGGAGCGGCCATCGGCATGCGGCCGGTGCCGACCTGGAAGTCGACCGCAGCGGCGCCGACGCCGACGAGCGAGGGGCCCTTCTGGTAACCCTCGCGTACGGTGGCGATGCCTTCACCGTTCTGGCCGTGGCAGGAGGCGCAACCAACAAGGAAGAGCTCGCGACCCTGCTTGATCAACTCCTCATCAGCCTTGGCCTGTCCAGCCTGCGCTGGCGAGAACGCGGTGTAGAGGCCACCGGTCAGGAGTAGGCCGAGCAGGAGCACGACGAGCCCGGCGACGGGGCCGCGGCGATGCCGCGAGATGCGGCCTGCGGAGCGGTTCAACAAACGCACAGTGAGTCCTAGCTGTCCGGTCGGGCTTACTTGATGAGGTAGATCGTCGCGAACAAGGCAACCCATACGACATCGACGAAGTGCCAGTAGTAGGACACGACGATGGCGCTGACGGCTTGTTCGTGAGTGAAGCGGCGGGCCATGTAGGTGCGCCCGAGAACGAAGAGGAAGGCGAGCAGTCCGCCGATGACGTGGATACCGTGGAAGCCGGTGGTCAGGTAGAACATCGTGCCGTAGGCAGAACTGGGGATCGTGACGCCGTGGTGCACCAGTTCGACGTACTCGATCGCCTGTCCCGCGACGAAGACGGCACCCATGACGTAGGTCAGGATGAACCACTCGCGCAGGCCCCAGCCGCTGACCTTGAAGACCGAGCCCGTGCGGCCGACCTGTCCGCGCTCGGCAGCGAAGACGCCGAGCTGGCAGGCCACCGATGACAACACCAGGATCGAGGTGTTGGCGGTGGCGAACGGAACGTTGAGCAGTTGCGTCTCCTGGGCCCACAGTTCCGGGCTCACCGCGCGGATGGTGAAGTAGGAGGCGAAGAGGGCTGCGAAGAACATCAGCTCGCTGGATAGCCAGACGATGGTGCCTACGCTGACCATGCTGGGTCGGTCGTAGTGCCCGTGCAGCCGGGACGCCGGAATCTCTGTTGCAGTAGCCACGAGGATCATTATGGCTGTAGGCATCGCGGAGGGCACCCCTACCCCCCGACTTTGGTCGACATATTGTTCTGACCGTGGTCAACAGTGCGTGGGTGAGCGATCCCTATCTCCCCGAGTTCAGCTGGTCGAGAGCGTTCACCGACTGGGGGATGGACCCCGTTCCCTTCATCCTGACGATCTGGGTCTCGGGCATCTATCTCGCCGGGGTTCTGGTGCTGCGCCGACGTGGAGACGCCTGGCCGATCGGCCGCACGCTCTCTTTCGTGGTGCTCGGCATGGGCTCGTTCTTCTTCGCGACGGCGTCCGGGATCGGGCGCTACGACACCACGCTGTTGAGCGTGCACATGGTCCAGCACATGATCTTGTCGATGGTGGTCCCGCTGTCGCTGGCGCTTGGCGCCCCCGTCACCTTGGCCTTGCGCACCCTGCCGACCCGCCCCCGCCGCTGGCTGCTCGTCGTCCTCCATTCCCGAGTGGCGCGGGTGTTGTCGTTCCCGCTGTTGACGTTCATGCTCTACGTGCTCTCCCCGTGGGCGCTCTACTTCACCGGCTGGTACGACGCCTCGCTGGCCTCGAACTACATACACCAGGTCATGCACGTGCATCTCGTCACCGTGGGGGCGTTGTTCTTCTGGCCACTGATGGGCATCGACCCCCTGCCCGGGCGGGTCGACTATCCCTTCCGGGTCCTGCTTACGGTGCTGACGCTGCCGTTCCACGCATTTCTCGGGATCACGATCATGAGCCAGAGCACGCTGCTGGGCGGCGCCCACTACTTGGCGCTGCGGCAGGGACCCATGGGTGCCTGGCTGCCCGACATGCTCGACGACCAGCACACGGCTGGGGGGCTGCTGTGGGCCTCCGGCGACCTGATCGGCGTGCTGTTCTTCCTGGTGCTCTTCTTCCAATGGGTGCGCTCCTCGATGAAGGAGGCGGCTCGGGTGGACCGGCGACTCGATCTTCAGGAGGCGCGTGCCGCGCACAGTCAGGGCGAGCGGTAGCATCACGTTCGTGAGCCAGACCGTTTCGGACCGCAAATCGCTGAAGGTCCTCGTCTACAGCGACGACGTCAACACCCGTCAGCGGGTGATCCTTGCGCTCGGTCGCCGTCCGCACCCAGACCTGCCCGAGTTTGAATACGTCGAGGTCGCCACCGAGCCCGTCGTCATCCAGAACATGGACGCTGGTCATATCGACCTGGCCATCCTCGACGGCGAGACGGCCCCGGCCGGTGGGATGGGCATCGCCAAGCAGCTCAAGGATGAGATCTACCATTGTCCGCCGATCCTGGTGCTGATCGGTCGGCCGCAGGATGCCTGGCTGGCCACGTGGTCACGCGCCGAGTCCGTCGTGCCGCACCCGATCGACCCACTCCAGCTCGCCGAGGCGGTCGTGTCCTTGCTGCGCCCCCGGGTGCCCGCCACCTCCTGACGCTCCACCGGCTCTGGAAGACTCCCCGCATGACGACCTGGTCTGACGTCCTTTCTGCCCTGGTGGCTCGCCACGACCTGACGCCGCAGCAGAGCGGATGGGCGATGGAGCAGGTTCTCGCAGGCGAGGCCACGCCTGCTCAGATCGCCGGCTTCGCCGTCGCCTTGCGGGCCAAGGGCGAGACCGTTGCTGAGGTGACTGCGCTGGCCGACGCCATGCTCAGCGCTGGAAACTCGATCTCGGTGCCCGGACGGCTGCTCGATGTCGTCGGCACTGGCGGGGATCGGTCCATGTCGGTCAACATCTCCACCATGGCCGCCATCGTTGCTGCGGGCGCGGGAGCGCTGGTCGTCAAGCACGGCAGCCGCTCTGCTTCGTCCACCTCCGGGTCGGCTGATGTCTTGGAGCGACTGGGGATTCGGCTCGACCTGCCGATCGCCCGGGTGGCCGAGGTTGCTGCCGAGGCGGGCATCACCTTCTGTTTCGCCGCTGCCTTCCACCCGGCGATGCGCCATGCCGCAGTGCCGCGCCGCGAGATGGGCATCGCCACCAGCTTCAACCTGCTCGGTCCGCTGACCAACCCGGCCCGTCCCGCGGCCCAGGCGATCGGTTGTGCGGACCCGGCTGCCGCACCCGTGATGGCAGGCGTGTTCGCCGCCCGTGGAGTCGACGCCTGGGTATTTCGGGGTGACGACGGCCTCGACGAGATCACGACGACCACGACTTCCA
>JARICB010000105.1 GCA_029264225.1 Nocardioides sp.
ACGCTCCCAGGTGATGGCGTCATAGGGGTGGGCGCCCTCGGTGCTGAAGACGCGCTCCAGTGTGAGGCCCTCGCCCTTGGCGGTCCCTGCGTCGGAGCCGGTGCTCACCGTCTCGGTCATGGTTCTCCTTCGAATCCCTCGTGCAGTGATTACTGGCTGTGGTGCGGTGCTTGGTGGATGTGGTGCTGGTTGGTGCGCCCGACACGCAGCTTCCCCACTGCGTGCCGGGCAATCCGTGATCAGCCCGTGGGGGCTGGATGCGCGTCCGTGGCGGACGCGTCGGTGGCGCGCTCGAGGCGCAGCATCGCGATCTCGTTCTCGAAGTCGTCGACCGAGCCGAAGGCCCGGTAGACGCTCGCGAAGCGGAGGTAGGCCACCTCGTCGAGCGCGCGGAGCGGGGCCAGGATGGCCAAGCCGACTTCGTTGGCGTCGTACTCGGCCTGACCGGAGAGCCGCAACGCGTCCTCCACGGTCTGGCCCAGGCAGGCCAACTGGTCCTCGGTCACCGGACGCCCCTTGCAGGCCTTCCGGACACCGTTGATGGCCTTGTCGCGGTTGAACGGCTCGGACGCGCCGCTGCGCTTCGTGACGGTCATCTGCATCTGCTCGACCGTGGTGAAACGCTTGGCGCAGTCATTGCAGACCCGGCGGCGCCGGATCGAGCCGCCGTCGTCGGCAACCCGCGAGTCGAGGACCCGGGTGTCGACCTTGCGGCAGTAAGGACAGTGCATGCTGGGTCTCCTCCCGGATCATGTGGGCGCGTCAAAAACGGCCCCTATGTAGAGGGAACGCCTGTGGACCAGTCGATGTTTCCTGTGGACAACCCGACCAGTTGTTGTGCATTCACATCCGGCTCTTGTGAACTAGATGTGGATAACTACAACGGTGTAAGTACTAGATGTAGTGGTAACCGTACGTCGCGGTCCGCGGCGTTGGCAAGCCAAGAATCGGCCGATTTTCACCGACCCCGGTGCGCTGAGGTAAAACCGCAGGTCAATGGCCCACTTCACCCGGCAGCCGGCCGGAGTGTGCGGCGTGTCGCGCAGCCGAGGTGGGTCAAACCGGTCCCGGAGTTAGGCCACATCGGACACAATGGGGCTCGTGGCAAGGAGTCAGCGAGCGGGTTCACGACGGGGCGCAAAGCCGGCGGCGTCCTTCAACGGACCGGCTTTCCTGCTCGCCATGGCTATTACCGGGGCCCTGATCGCGTGGGGCTACCTCGTCTACCTGGCGATCGACTTCGGCACGTCGGCGCGAAGCGGCCAGTCCGCAGCGTGGGGACTGCTCGCGCTGAGCGCGCTGGGCGCCGTGGCCTGCCTCTTCACCGGACTCCTGCTTGCCTCCCGACTCCTCCGGACGCTGGGAATCCTCTCCTCGGCGACCGACGAACCGGCCGACCCCACCATCGAGACCCAGCCCACCAGGGTTCCCGGTGGTCGGCGCGCGCTGCGCTGAGCGGCACTGAACCCCTCTTGCCCGCGCTCGGCTCGTAGACGCGCGGACATTCCTCCACCCCTGGCCTCCCGCTGAGCGTGGGACCCACCCCCTCGCGGGACCAATGTCCGCGTGTCTACGCCACTGTCGGGTTGTCCCCAGCCCCAATTTGGGTCTCGCCCCGACCGCAGCGCTCCCCTACGGTGGTAGGCGTCCAGCTCGGGTCGGACGCTCTCGGGAAGAAGGTGCACATGACGCCGCGCTACCTACGCCACCTGCCGATCGCCGCTGCCGTCGTCCTGCCACTACTGCTGACTGGCTGCACCCAGGACGAACCAGTACCTAAGATGCCGGCCTCCAGTGCGCCCTCGCCCACCGCGGACGAGAGCGAGGCCAGCCCGGTCGAGCCGACTCTGCCTCCAGAAGCCCAGCGACCCGGGAAGGCCGGCGCGGAGGCCTTCGTGGGCTTCTACTTTGCCCAGGTAGACCACGCACGGAGAACTGGCGACACGGCCGAGCTGCGCAAGATGGCACTCCGCTCGTGCACCTCCTGCATTGGAGTCACGGATCTGATTGAGCGTGTTGAGCGACGGGGCGGCTCTATCGTCGGCGGCGATCAGACAGTAGCAAACCTTCGGCTTGGTCAGCTGACAGGCGTGAAGGGTGTTGCGACTTTCCGTGGGACTGCGAACGTGGCAAGCACTGAGCAGGTGATCGAAGGGTCGGGCGACAACTCACTCGACGGCATCTATCCCGCCGGGAGCCTGAAGATGAGCATCCTGGTGATCAGGGGTGGACAGGGATGGAGGTTCGCAGAATGGTCCGTAGTCTCTTAGTCCTCGGGACGTTGCTGGCTTTGCACGTCATCGCTGCGACTCCCGCGGGGGCCGATCCGCAGAGTCCAAGTCCGTCCAGCCAAGCGACCGTACACGCGGGACCCAACGGCCTACTCGTGAACGGCGGCACAAGCACGTCCAGCCAGGCGGTCCCCGGCGGCAGTGAGGACATCGGGGGCATGGCCACCCTCACCACAGTCCCAGTCGGCGAGTGGGTGCGTGCGAACGATCCCTGCGACACGGTCGCTGCCTCGGGATGCGTGGTGGGTTACACATGTGCTGACACATCGGTTCCCGAGGTCTGGTTGTACGTGGCCGCTAATGGCAACCCGTTGGTCTCCTACTCAAAGTGCCCCCAAGATCCCCCGCCAACGGCCAGCACCACCGTAACGCCGACCATCGACATCCCGGCCGAGGTACTGAAGGCCTTCAAGAGGGTCGACCTCCCCGCCTCGGACATCGCCGTCCAACCACCCGGGGGAAAGACGCTCGTGAATTTCGAAACGATCCTCTCCACCGAAGCTGCGCGACACCAGATCGCCGTACAGCTCGACAAGGTCAATCTCAAGGTCACGCTCGAGGTGTGGCCCAGTCACTTCTTGTGGCATCACGGCGACAACACGACCCAGGAGTCCATCGGCGCCGGGAAGTACTGGACCGAGGGAGCCGACGTCGAGACGGATGCCGACTTCATCACCCACCGATATCTGCAGACCCGCAGCGACATCCAGGTCAGCGTCGACACCACCTGGTCGGCCCAGTTCCGCGTGGGCGGGGCCGCACAGTGGCGAGCCGTGAACGGAACCGTCACCAAGACCGGCACACCGGCCCGCCTTACCGTGGTCGAGGCAATCCCAAAGCTGGTCACGTAGTCATCCCACGGGACCGTTTTTCCCGCGCCCCCCCGCTCGCTCAACTGCCGCCTTGGCCTCGCTCGGATCGTAGACGCGCGGACATTGCTTGACCGATTGCCTGCCGCTGAGCGTGGAACTCGTTCGCCAACGGGACCAATGTCCGCGCGTCTACGCCCCTACTCGTTGGCATCAGTCCCAGATCGGGCCGCGTCTCGAACTCACCAAATGCCGCAAGGGACGGGCCAGCGCGTGGCCCGTCCCTTGTCTTCCCCGGCCCGCCAGCCGGGGTCGAGTCGGCTGGCGGAGTAGTGGTGGGTCAGTCGGTGCTGACCGGCACGCGGATCTTCTGGCCCGCGAGGAGTGCGACCGAGTCGAGGGCGTTGAGCCGCTCGATGTCGCGCATGGTGGCGCGGATGTCGCCGTCATCGGCGATGCCGGCGGCGATGTCCCACAGGGTGTCACCGGTGCCGACCATCACGATCTCGGTCGGCCTGGCCTGGCCGGGAGTCTCGGAGCCGACGGCCACGGAGCCGAGGAAGAAGGCCGCCAGGAGCAGAAGCGCGAGCGCCCCGATCAGGACGACGCCGCGGCCCCGGCGCGTGAGGCGCACGGTGGACTGCGGCGTGCGCACGGAACGCGGGGCGGCGAAGTTGGGGGAAATGCTGAGGGTGCTCATGTTGGCCTCCTGGGGAAGATCAGCCGGTCGTAGGTGTTGAGGGAATGTCTAGACGGAGCCACCGACAACGGCGGCTGATCGAAGAGACGTTCGATCGAACATGTGTACGACGATAGAGCAGGTGTTCGAATGATGCAAGCAGGTGGACGAACAGAGGTTCGACTGCGTGTCTACGTGCACATGGCAATCGACACGCCCTTCGAACAGATGTTTGAACTCAAGAGCGAATCGCGTCTAGGCTGCACCCAATCGGACAGCAGGAGGAGCGGGGACGTGGCCAAGGACAGCAGCGACGACAAGACGACGAAGGCCAGTGCTCCCAACGGCGGTGCTCACGACAGCACGTCTTACGACGCCAAGGTCGTGGCCCTGCCCGACGGCCCGCCGGACGCGACCGGTCTGACTCCCAGGCAGCAGCGTGTGCTGGCCACGATCAAGGACTCGATCGAGACCCGCGGCTACCCGCCGAGCATGCGCGAGATCGGCGCCGAGGTCGGGCTCACCAGCTCATCCAGCGTGGCCCACCAGCTCAAGACCCTCGAGGAGAAGGGTTTTCTGCGGCGCGATCCCAACCGACCACGCGCCCTCGAGGTGTTCCTACCCGAGGTGATGGCTGCCCGTCGGTCGATGTCGAGCGCCGAGGAGACCTCCTACGACGAGACCGACATCGGCAACGCCGCTCCCCCGGCCACCTACGTCCCGATGGTCGGGCGGATCGCCGCTGGCGGCCCGATCCTGGCCGAGGAACGGGTCGACGAGATCTTCCCGCTGCCGAAGTCGCTGGTCGGCGACGGCACCCTGTTCATGCTCGAGGTCTCCGGCGACTCGATGATCGAGGCCGCCATCTGCAACGGCGACTACGTCGTCATCCGGCAGGAACAGACCGCGGAGAACGGCCAGATCGTGGCCGCACTGATCGACGGCGAAGCCACCGTCAAGACGTTCCAGCGCAAGGACGGCCACGTCTGGCTGCTTCCGCACAACGTCAACTACGAGCCGATCGCGGGCGACAACGCCAGCATCCTCGGCGTGGTCACGGCGGTCCTGCGCCGAATGTGACGCCTCAGCCCTGCGCCAATCGCGCCAGCGCCGACCGGACAAGGGCCGGGTCGGTGGTCGTCCACATCGGCGGTAGCGAGGCCTTGAGGAATCCGCCGTAGCGGGCAGTGGCCAGCCGCGGGTCCAGTACGGCGACGACCCCGCGGTCGGTAGTGGTGCGGATCAGCCGCCCTGCACCCTGGGCCAGGAGCAGGGCTGCGTGAGTGGCGGCCACCTGCATGAACCCATTGCCGCCTGCCTTGTCGGCCGCGCGCATGCGCGCCGACATCAGCGGGTCGTCGGGCCGCGGGAACGGGATGCGGTCGATCAGCACCAATTGGCAGGTCTCCCCGGGCACGTCCAGGCCCTGCCACAGCGACAAGGTGCCGAACAGGCAGGTGTGCGGGTCCTCGACGAACTGCTTGGCCAACTCAGGCAGCTGCGCGTCACCCTGGGCCAGCGTGGTCAGGTGCGGCAACCGCTCCCGCACCGCCTCGGCGGCAGCCTCGGCAGCCCGGCGAGACGAGAACAGCCCCAGCGTGCGGCCACCGGCAGCATCGACGAGCTCGCAGATCTCGTCTAGCTGCGCCTTGACCAGACCGTCACGTCCGGGCGGGGGCAGGTGGCGGGCGACGTAGAGGATCGCCTGTTGCCCGTAGTCGAACGGTGACCCGACGTCGATGCCGCGCCACGGCAGCACCGTCTCGGACCGGGTCGGATGGTCACGCTCGCTGGGCTTGAGCCCGAGGGATCCGGCGACCGAGTCGAAGTCGCCACCGAGCTTCAGGGTCGCGCTGGTGAACACCACCGTCTTGTCGGTCAACAATTTGTCGCGCATCGGACCCCACACCTGGAGCGGCGCCACGTGGAGTCGGGCCGGAATGCGTTCGCGCGCCTCGTTGAGCCACAGCACGTCGCTGTCGGCGTTGGCCGCCATCCGCTCGGCGTTGACGAAAATCTCCTGGACCATGCCCTTGGACTGGGTGCGACCGGCGTCGGCGTCACCGGCGGCGTTGTCCTTGGGATAGGCCGACAGGCAGGCGCGTGCCTTGTCGCGCACACTGCCCAAGGCCTCACCGAGCTGCTCGGAGAGCTGTTCGATCCTGCCGGCCATGGTGGCCTCGATCGCCTCGGCGAGCGCGTCGGCGGCACCGGAGAGGTCGTCGGCCGACTCGTCGGCCACCCACCGCTGGGATCGTCGGGCGGCCCGCTCGATGTCGTTGACAGCCAGTTCGTCGGTCGCGGCTTGGGTGACCCGGGCAGTCAGCTCGTGCGCCTCGTCGATCACCACCGCGTCGTACTCCGGGATCATCGGCACTCCCTCGATCGCGTCGATCGCGAGCAGCGAGTGGTTGGTAATGATCAGGTGCGAGCGTTGTGCCTTCTCCTTGGCGCGCTCGGCGAAGCACTCGAGGGCGAACGGGCACTTGGCGGCCCCGAGGCACTCGCGGTGGTTGACGCTGACCTGGCGCCACTCACGATCGGTGTGGCGCGGAGCGTTGTCGCGCTCGCCGGTGCCCTTGTCCTCGGACTCCTTCTCGGCCCAGGTCCGCAGCTCGAGCACCTTCTCGGCCATCGACCCGGTGGGTACGTCGACGAGCGCACCCTGCTCGTCGGGGACGCCTTCTCGGATCCGGTGCAGACAGGCATAGTTGCCGCGACCCTTGAGCACTGCGTAGCTCGCGTCGACCTGATCGCCGACCGCATCGATCAGGCGGGGAAGGTCGCGCTCCACCAGTTGGTGCTGGAGCGCCAAGGTGGCTGTCGCGACCACTACCCGGTTCTTGTGCAGCAGGCTCGGCACCAGGTAGGCGAGAGACTTGCCGGTGCCGGTGCCGGCCTGGACGAGCAGATGCTGCTGGGTGGCGAACGCCGCACTGACGGCCTCGGCCATCTGCACCTGTCCGGGGCGCTCCCGACCACCGAGGGCACTCACCGCCGAGGCAAGCACCCCGGCAACGTCGGGAACGGTCACTACGGAGTCGGGCACCCGAGAACCTTACGGGCGGTCACCGACAACGGCGTATCCGCTCCACGACCCCGCAGCGGTCCCGGGAGCCCGACGCCGACGGATCAGATGACGGCGCCGGAATCATCCGGAGCGCGCACGACCTTCTCCCGCTTGACCCGGCTCATGGGCCACTGCTTGTGGAAGTAGGTCAGCAGCGGCGTCGCGGTGAACACCGAGGAGTAGGTGCCCAGGATCAGACCCACGAGCAGGGCGATCGCGAAGTCGCGCAGCGAGTCGCCACCGAGCACCGCCAACGCAGCCAGGATGAACATCGCGCCGAGGCCGGTGTTCACCGTGCGCGGCATGGTCTCGACACAGGCCCGGTTGGAGATGGCGGTGAACGAGTCACCGATGCGCGAAGCGTGCCAGCGTTCTCGGATCCGGTCGAAGACGACCACCGTGTCGTTGACCGAGAGCCCGATGATGGTCATCGCGGCGGCCAGGAAGATGCCGTCGATCGGCTTGTGCAGCCAGGCGAAGAGGCCCACGACCAGCAACACGTCGTGGAACATTGCGATCACCGCCGCGACCCCGAAGGTCCACTTGAACCGGAAGGCGAGATACATCAACTGCACGAGGAAGGCGACACCGAAGGCGATCAGCGCCTTGTCACGCAGTTCGTTGCCGAGTGAGGCGCCGATGGTCTGGTCGTCGACCTTGCTCACGTCACCTCCGACGGTGGCGAGTGCTTCTCGGATCTTGGTTTCGTCGTCGTTGGTGATCTCCCCGGTGCGCACCGTGAAGTCGGCGGTGTCCGCGCCCTGGACCAGCGCCTGCGGGAACCCGGCATCGGAGATCGCGGCCCGGGCGTCGTCGACCGAGATCGTCTTGCTGACCGAGTAGTCGATCTGACGGCCACCGGTGAACTCCACCCCGAGGTTGAGGCCCTGCGTAACGATTCCAGTCACCGCGATCACCAGCGCGACGCCGGAGATGCCCAGCCACAGACGACTCTTGCCCATGATGTCGGGGTCCTTGCGATCCAGCCATGTGCGCACCCGACCGATGTTGCCCAGGCCGCTGATCTTGGGACGGCGCGCGACGAACTTGGTGGAGACTGCGAGGTCGGACAGCACGCGGGCAATGATCAGGGCCGAGATCATCGAGGCGATGACACCGATCGACAGGGTGACACCGAAGCCCTTGA
>JARICB010000157.1 GCA_029264225.1 Nocardioides sp.
TGGCAGAAGGTGGCCCAGGATGTCTCGCCGGCCGAGGATCGCTACCTGATGACGGTCATCGCGACGGCCGCCAACCCGCTGTTCAACGTCTCCCGTGTCGACATCGACCGCGAGGGCCCGACCTACACCATCGACACGCTGCGGGATCTGCGCCGGCAGATGCCCGATGCCGAGCTCTACTTCATCACCGGCGCCGATGCGCTGGCCGACATCTTCACCTGGCGCAATGCGGAGGAGATCTTCGACCTGGCCCAGTTCGTCGGCTGTACCCGACCCGGCTACGAGATGGACAGATCAACCCTTGACGCGATCCCCTCGCACCGCGTCACCATGGTCGAGATCCCCGCTCTCGCGATCTCCTCGACCGACTGTCGTGCCCGCAAACGGCGCGGCGAACCCGTCTGGTACCTCGTACCCGACGGCGTCGTGCAATACATCGCCAAGCACGGCCTCTATGCACCATCCACGAAAGACACCAAGGACTCCGAATGACCGCTACCGATCACGCCCTCGAGCTCGTCCAGATCGCCGCTGCCGCGGCCCACGACAAGCTGGCCCAGCAGGTCACGGCCTTCGACGTCAGCGAACAACTCGCCATCACGGACGCCTTCGTGCTGGCCTCGGCCACCAATGAACGTCAGGTCAAGGCCATCGTCGACGAGATCGAGGACAAGCTCCGTGAGGCGGATGCCAAGCCGCTGCGCCGTGAGGGACATCGCGAGGGCCGCTGGGTGCTGCTCGACTACGGCGAGATCGTCGTACACGTGCAGCACGAGGAGGAGCGCCAGTTCTATGCCCTCGAGCGGCTCTGGCGTGACTGCCCGGCCATCGATGTCTCGGCCGCGGCGCCGCCGGCTGCTCCCGCCGGGGAGTGACCCGCACGCTGATCCTGCTCCGGCACGGTCGGACCGCGTGGAACGCCGTGGGCCGGGCGCAGGGGCACCTCGACATCGAGTTGGACGGCGTCGGGTTGGCGCAGGCGCGCGCGGTCGCACCGATGATCGCCGCGCTGCGCCCGCATGCGCTGTGGAGCTCGGACCTGTCGCGGGCCACCCAGACGGCCGAGGAGATCGCCCGGGTCACCGGACTGTCGGTGCGCACCGATGACCGGTTGCGTGAATACGACGTAGGAGAGCGGTCGGGTCTGACGATGTCCGAGTTCGAGGCGGCCTTCCCGCCGCAGCACGCTGCCTGGGTACGCGCTGGTGGCTCCTACGAGAGCGCGGATGCCGTCCCGGGCGCTGAGACGATTCTCGATGTGAAGAAGCGGATCCTTCCGGCCCTGCAGGAGGCCCTCGCCTCCGTGCCCGCCGACGGGACGGTCTGCGTCGTCGGGCACGGCGCCGCCTCCAAGGCAGCGCTGGTCGGGCTCCTGGACTGGGATCGAGCACACGTCCGGTCCCTGCGTGGTCTGGACAACTGTGCCTGGGCGAGCCTTGTGGAGGCCGGTGCCGACGGTGGTCTGAGGCTCACCGGATACAACAGACAGGCACCCGATTTCGCATCTGTGCGAAGCCTTGGCTAAGATTCCGCGAGTTGCCCGGTGCACGTCTGGCCGGTCAGTCCCGATGGGGGTGTGGCGCAGCTGGTAGCGCATCTGCATGGCATGCAGAGGGTCAGGGGTTCGAGTCCCCTCACCTCCACCATCACTTCAGGCCGGATCCGTAAGGATCCGGCCTGAAGTGCATTTCAGGCTCTTTGGCCGCACTTTCCGAGAGTTGCTGCTGTGCAACAACGCTGTGGGCAGCAGGAACTCTCGGAAGGTCGCCCGGAGTCCGCGTGTGAAGCTCAGGCGATCGTCATCCCACCGTCGACGGGCAGGGTCTGGCCGGTGATGTAGCCGGACGCGGGGGAGGCAAGGAAGACCACCGTGGCCGCCAGTTCGGCCGGGTCGCCCTTGCGGCGGGCGGGCACCCGCTGCATGGCCAGATCGAGGTAGCCGTCGGGGTAGGTGTCGGTCATCTCGGATTCGAAGAATCCGGGCGCGATCGAGTTGACCCGGATCCCCTTGCGCTGGGTCCACTGCTGAGCCAGGTCGCGGGTCAGGCCGTTGAGGCCGGCCTTGGAGGCGCTGTACGCCGCCTGCGGAAGCCCGCCGGTGGTGATGCCCAGCACCGAGGAGATGTTGATGATCGAGGAGCCAGGTCTCATGACGCGTCCGCATGCCTGGGCCATCCAGAAGCAGCCGTTGAGGTTGACGTCGATGACCGAGCGGAACTGTTCCGCGCTCTCGCGGGTCGCGGGCACGGCGGTGCCGATCCCGGCATTGTTGACCAGCACGTCGACCCGGCCGAACTCCGCCATCGCGGCATCGACCAGCGCCTGGCACTGGTCGGGCTCGGAGACGTCGGTGGCAACGGTGAGCGCGCGGCGGCCGGTGGCGGTGACCAGCGTTGCGGTGTCGGCCAACCGGTCGACGCGCCTGGCGCCCAGCACTACGTCGGCACCGGCCTCGGCCAGGCCCCGAGCGAAGGCGACGCCGATGCCGCTGGAGGCGCCGGTAACGATGGCGACCTTGCCGTCGAGACGGAACATGTCTGTAGTTGTCATGGGCCGACACTAGCCAGCGGTGTCGGCGGTGACGGGCGTCGTTTGTCGTTGCAGGTCGCGCACCGAGCGGGAGGCGAGCACGAGCAGGCAGATCATGAAGTACGCGATGCCAGACATCACCAGCACCCGCGAGATGCCGAACGCGGCCCCAAGTGGCCCCCAGGCGAGCTGGCCGATCGGCATGGCGACGAACGAGCCGAGCGCGTCGTAGGAGTAGGCGCGCGAGAGCATCCGGTCCTCGATGTGCTCCTGCATGGCCAGGTTCCAGCCCATGGAGAAGACCTCGATGCCGGCGCCGGCGACGAAGGCGGCCAGGATCAGCGCGATCAGGTGCGGGTTGATGCCGAGGACGATCATCGGGATGGAGGCCAGCGAGATGGCGAGCATGCCCCAGAAGAGCGGCCTCCCGAGCGGGACTCGGAGCAGGACGACGGCCATCACCAGCAGGCCCAGCGCCTCGGCGGAGAGGACGTAGCCCCAGCCCTGTCGGCCGATGGTGTTCTCGGCCACCACAGGTCCCAGCACGAACAGCGCGCCGTTGTGGATCATGTTGAGGAAGCCGAAGCCCAGCACGACCGCCCACAGCCAGGTGGTGGAGGCGAAGAACGTCCAGCCCTCGCGCAGTTCGGCGATGGTGCTTGTCTGCTCCTTCGCCTTCTCGGCGCGTGGGATCTTCACCGGGCTCAGCAGCAGCGCCGCGAGCAACCAGGTAGCGGCATCGATGGCCAGTGCCCACCCAGATCCGACGGTGACGACCAGCAGGGCACCCAGCGTCGGGCCGAGCACGGTCAGACCGTTGCGGGTCAGCGACATCAGCGCGTTGCGGGCTGGAGTTGGTCGCGGGGGACCAGTTGTGGCAGCAGGCTCGCCATCGCCGGGAACGAGATCGCCGACACTGCTCCGTGCACGACCGAGAGGGCGATCAGCATCCACAGTTCGGCGGTGCCGGTGATCACCAGGAACGCGATCACTCCCTGGGTCAGGGCGGAGGCGACGTTGGAGAGTTGGATGACGACCTCGCGGGGGAACCGGTCAGAGATCACCCCGCCCCACAGCAGCAGCACGACCATCGGGATCGTGTGGGCAGCCAGCACCTGACCCAGGGCCGCGGCCGAGTCGGTGATGTCGAGCACCGCGAAGGTCAGCGCGATGCTGGCCATCATGTTGCCGAGGGTGTTGACGAAGCGGGAGCTGAAGTACCACGCAAAGTTGCGCTGGCGCAGTGGTTGCGCGGCATCAGCCCAGGTCATGAGTCGTCGGCCATCACGAAGGCCAGCGATGAGGCGCTGACGTGCAGGGTGCCGTCGGTATGGGCCGGTTGTGCCTGTTCGTGGAGCATCACCATGGCGCGTCGGACCAGGTCCATCGCCTCCGACCAGGTCTCGGACGAGACCCACGTCTCGATGTCGGCGGAGCTGCCCGGCCCCTGCTTCCGGTGCCCGAGGCGGCGTACGATCTCGGCGTTGGTGGCGTGCTGCCAGGCGATGTGGTCGTCGGGGGAGTCGCTGTGCGGGCGGTCGGGGTCGCCACCTACCCGGTAGCGGTAGCGCTTGGCGACGCCTCCGCGAATCTTCTCCGTGCTCTCGACGACGAGTTCGCCGGCATCGTGGAGCACCCGAAGGTGGTAGGAGGCGTTGGCGTGGGTGAGGTCCAGCGCGCTGGCCACCTCGGTCGCGCTCATCGGCTGCGCGGTGAGCATGGAAAGGATGCGCAGCCGCACCGGGTGAGCCACCGAACGCAGCGCTGTGAGGTCTCGGTCCATAGCCACCCTCCAAGAGTTGTTGGAGAGTCAGATTGCGTGACGCCGTGGCTTCCTGTCAAGTGGTTGGCGGACCCCAATGGGGGCCGGACCCCGGTTGGACCCTGACTTGTCCCCGAGACGGACGAATCCGACCGTTCGGCATGGTTGAGTTGGTCACAGCACAGACCTAGGAGGTCCAGATGAGCGAGCCCAACCCCTATCCGCAGCCCCAGACGCCGATCTCGCCCGCGCAGGAGCGCACCCTGGCGACCATCGCCCACGGCGCACCCCTGGCGGCCATGGTGCTCTCGGCCGGCCTGCTCGGCTTCGTCGGCTCACTGGTGATCTACCTGATGTACAAGGACCGCGGTCCGTTCGTGCGTGCGCACGCGGCCAATTCGCTCAACGTGCAGATCATTACCGGCATCGTGCTGCTGATCTCGTTCCCGCTGATGCTGGTCCTCGTCGGCTTCCTCACGTTCGGACTCGCGCTGGTCTTCGCCTTCGTCATGCACCTGATCGGGGCCGTCAAGGCCAACAACGGCGAGTGGTGGAACCCGCCGATGACGCCCCGCTTCGTCCAGTAGGTCGAACAGAACGCCGGGCGTCGCGGCACCCGCGAGTCGGTGATTCAGCTCCCCGCGGGTACGTAGTAGCGATACTCGATCATGAAGCTTGACACGTCGTAGGACGCTGGTGGCGTGGTGCT
Source organism: Nocardioides sp. (assembly GCA_029264225.1). Taxonomy (GTDB): domain Bacteria; phylum Actinomycetota; class Actinomycetes; order Propionibacteriales; family Nocardioidaceae; genus Nocardioides. The sequence continues at coordinate 5,001 of JARICB010000157.1, forward strand.
GAATCCGAAGACGACCGGCTGCGTGGCCTTGGGGAGGTAGGGGTAGCGGTTCAGGTGCACCTTGGACCACGCGGTGGTCGTGGTGCTGTCGCCGACTGCGGTCTTGGTGTAGTTGTCATCGGTGGAAAGAACGCCGATGTCGGCGCCGCCAACAGTGGTGGGTCCACCGGTGGCGCTGACCCGGTAGGTGTCGACGGGGGCGGGGAGGACCGGTGCCGGCATCGTCACGTCGATGCTGACCGGGCGGTCGAGGCCCGACAGATCAGGACCGGTCGGCCGGAAGCTGAGCCCACCGGGGAATCGGTCGCTCGCTACGGGCTCGACGTGAACTCCACAGTCGTTGCACCCGCCGCCGGACGAGATGTACTCCGAAGGCACGTCGGCCCGGACCGTCTCGGTCGATGTCTGCTCGACGAGCTGGTCGTGGGAGACAGTGAGACGCCGGGTGGCCCGGAAGGGGTTGCCCGCCTCGTCCACGGTGAAGAACCTGGCCCGGTAGGTGCCCGTTGGCAGAGCACGGCCTGACTTGGCCAGGCCCTGCCAGGTGAAGCTGGGTGCTCCGTCGTTGCGACTGGCGTCCTTCCAGACGACCTTCCCGCTGTCGTTGATGATCCGAAGCCGGGACCGTGCCTGGATGCGGTCGGTGTAGAGCCAGTCCTCGTCGTCCCAGTCCGCGTAGACGAACGTGAGTTGCACGGCGTCCCTGACGAGCGCCGCCCTGGGGTAGACGGTGCGACGCGAGGTGATGAGCTCACCGGAACCGTCGGTGTCCAGGCGTACCAGGGCCACCTTCTTGGTCACGCTGCCGCGTGCCTTGGCGGTGATGCGGATGACGTACCTGTCGGAGTCGCCCATCATCCGTCCTGCTCGACTACGCCCGTTCCAGGTGAACACGTGCTGGCCGACAGCGCGCCGGCCGAGGGACGAGCGGCGGATCACCCGACGGCCCTTGAGGACTTCGACGCTCACCTGGGCCGGAGCGCCGAGACGGTAGCGGACTCGGGCCACGTCCTTTCGCTGGTCGTGGTTGGGGGAGAAATCGATCAGGTCGTTGGTGATCGTGAGGGGTGGCCGCTGCGCCCCGTGCTCGGAGGGCACCTCCGCGTGTGCAGGAGTCGTCACCGCCATGGCGCTGGCGATCATCAGTGAGAGAGCGAGCAGGTTGACCATGGATGGCATGAGTTCCCCCGGAGAGCGGCTCTCTTTGTGACGTGCCTCCCGTTTCAAAGGTTGCCCGACGTACGACATCGGCGCCCGGCGGCGGTAAGATGGCTGCCATGACCACGCAGTCCCTGCTTCTTGGACAGCTGCGCTGACTTCAGCAGTCAGCGCGGCCACCCCTCTCTGCGAGGGGTTTTTTCATGTCCTGACCACGCAACAACTGCACGGATCGACGAAGGAACCCGATGAGCGACGAGCGCGAGACCTACGACATCGAAGCGACCGAGGCCAAGTGGCGTCCGGTGTGGGACGAACTGCAGCCTTTCCGTGCCGATGATGAAGCGGTTCGCTCGGGTGCGAAGCAGTCGCGCTATGCCCTGACGATGTTCCCCTACCCGAGCGGCGACCTGCACATGGGTCACGCCGAGGTCACCGCACTGCACGACGTGATCAGCCGCTACTGGTGGCAGCGGGGCTTCGAGGTGCTCAACCCGATGGGGTGGGACTCCTTCGGGCTGCCGGCCGAGAACGCCGCCATCCGCAACGACTCGCATCCGGCCGACTACACCTACGGCAACATCGCCACCCAGTTGGAGTCGTTCCAGCAGTACGCCGTGAGCTTCGACTGGACGCGCCGCTTCAACACCTCCGACCCGTCCTACTACAAGTGGACCCAGTGGCTGTTCTTGAAGTTCCACGAGCGGGGCCTGGCCTACCGCAAGAACAGCGCCGTCAACTGGTGCCCCAACGACCAGACCGTGCTGGCCAACGAGCAGGTCGTCGACGGCGCCTGTGAGCGCTGCGGTGCCGAGGTCACCAAGCGCGAGCTGACCCAGTGGTACTTCCGGACCACGGCCTACGCGCAGGAACTGCTCGACGGGCTCGACGTTCTCCAGCCCACCTGGCCGAACAAGGTCATCAACGCTCAGCGCAACTGGATCGGTCGCTCAGAGGGTGCCCACGTCGACTTCGTCGTGGAGGGCCGCACGGAACCGCTGACCGTCTACACCACCCGCCCGGACACGCTGTTCGGCGCGACCTTCATGGTGGTCGCCGCCGACGCCAAGCTCGCCTCCGACCTGGTGACACAGGAGCATCGCCAGGCGTTGGAGGACTACCTGGTCGAGGTGCGCAAGGAGACCGAGATCAACCGGCTCGCCACCGACCGGTCCAAGACTGGCGTCTTCTTGGGCGTCCAGGCGACGAACCCGCTGACCGGCGCACAGATGCCGGTCTATGCGGCCGACTACGTGTTGGCCGACTACGGCACTGGCGCCATCATGGCCGTGCCCGGCCAGGACCAGCGCGACTGGGACTTCGCCCAGGTCTTCGACCTGCCGGTCATCCGCACCGTGCAGCCGCCGGCCGACTTCGAAGGGGGCGCCTTCACCGGCGAGGGACCTGCCATCAACTCAGCCAACGACGAGATCGACCTGTCCGGCCTCGGGGTGGTCGAGGCGAAGTCGACGACGATCGAGTTCCTCGAACGCCGAGGTCTGGGGCGTGGCACCGTCAACTTCCGGATCCGTGACTGGCTGCTGTCGCGCCAGCGCTACTGGGGTGCCCCCATCCCGATCATCCACTGCCCCGTCGACGGCGAGGTCGCCGTACCCGAGGACCAGTTGCCGGTCGAGCTGCCAGAGCTGCGCGGTGCCGATCTGAAGCCCAAGGGCACCTCTCCGCTGGGCGCCGCCACCGAGTGGCTCAATGTCGCCTGCCCCACCTGCGGGGGACCAGCCACCCGTGACACCGACACCATGGACACCTTCGTCGACTCGTCCTGGTACTTCCTGCGTTACCCCTCCCCGCGCGAGGACCAGCGCGCCTTCGACACCGAGCTGGTCAACATGTGGGGTCCGGTCGACCTCTACGTCGGTGGCGACGAGCACGCGGTGCTGCACCTGCTCTATGCGCGGTTCTTCACCAAGGCGCTGCGTGACATGGGGCTGATCAGCTGGGACGAGCCGTTCACGTCCTATCTGTCCCAGGGCAAGGTCATCAACGAGGGCCGCAAGATGAGCAAGTCGCTGGGCAACGGCATCAACCTGGGAGACCAGTTGGCCGAGTTCGGCGTCGACGCGGTGCGCCTGACCCTGGTCTTCGCGAGCCCGCCGGAGGACGACATCGACTGGGCGGACGTCTCGCCGACCGGTTCGCTGCGGTTCCTCCAGCGCGCCTGGCGTCTGAGCGGTGATGTGACCAGCGCCCCGGGAGCAGACCCCTCCGGTGGCGACCTGGCCCTGCGCAAGGTCACCCACAAGGTCGTCCACGACGCCTCGCACCTGGTGGAGACCTACCGCTTCAACGTGATGGTCGCCCGCACCATGGAGCTGGTCAACGCGACTCGCAAGGCGATCGACTCCGGCTGCGGCCCGGCCGACCCGGCCGTGCGTGAGGCCGTCGAGACGGTGGCGATCCTGCTGTCCCTCGTCGCTCCCTACACGGCCGAGGAGATGTGGGAACGGTTGGGTCACCAGCCCACCGTCGCCCGCGTCGGTTGGCCGCTCGTCGACGAGGCGCTGCTGGTCGAGGACGTCGTGACCGCGGTCGTGCAGATCCAGGGCAAGGTGCGTGCGCGCCTGGAGGTCTCACCCGACATCTCGGATGCCGACCTCGAGGCAGCGGCCATGGCCGACGAGACGATCGTCGCTGCGCTGGACGGCAAGACGGTGCGCAAGGTGATCGTCCGGGCGCCGAAACTGGTCAACATCGTGGCCGACTGAGGAGTCCCGCTAGCCTTCGAGCATGTCCGGCACCGTGATCGTCACCGATTCGACCGCGAGCCTGCCCGCCGAGCTGGCGGCGGCCCGTGGAATCGTCGTGGTGCCGTTACAGGTGGTGATCGGGGCGACGGTCTACGACGAGGGCCCGGGTGGCGCCACCCCCGACCTCGTAGCCCAGGCACTGGCCGACTTCGTTCCGGTAAGCACGTCGCGGCCCAACCCGGCGACCATGGTCGAGATCTACGAGCGCCTCGCCCGCGAGGGAGCCGAGCAGATTCTCTCGATCCACCTCTCCGGTGACATGAGCGGCACCTTCGAGTCCGCACAGCTCGCGGCCGGGCAGGTCGACGTCCCAGTTATCTGCCTCGACAGCCGTCAGGTGGGCGTCGCGACGGGGTATGCCGCATTGTCGGCCGCCGACGTACTCGATGCAGGAGGCAGCGGCGCCGAGGCGATCGAGGTGGCCCGGAGCAGGGCAGGGGCGGCCACCTCGTTGTTCTACGTCGACACCTTGGAGTATCTGCGGCGCGGCGGTCGGATCGGGGCCACGGCAGCGCTCCTCGGGGGTGCGCTGTCGGTCAAGCCGTTGCTCGGCATTGCCGAGGGCAAGGTGGCCAACCTGGAGAAGGTGCGCACCGGCGCGCGCGCCCTGGCCCGACTCGAGGACCTCGCCGTCGAAGCGGCGGGGGACCGGCCCGTCGACGTGTGCGTCTCGCACTTGGCCAACCCCGATCGCGCCGCGCAGCTCGCCGATCGGCTCACTGATCGCCTCGGCGACAACCTCGGGGACCGGGAGCTGTGGTGCGGCGAGCTCGGCGCCGTGCTCGGGGCGCACGTCGGGCCCGGCATGGTCGCGGTGTGCGTCGCTCCTCGCGACTGCTGACCGGTCCGGGTGGACCGTTGGACCCCGTTGGCTGTGGACAACGGGATCGCAGACGTGCTTCTCCACAGGCAGACGTGGAGCCGGTGGCAGTTGTCGGGCCGACTTCCTACGGTCGAGACATGGGCCCACTCCATCCGCAGCACTCCTCCCCTGAGGAACACGCAGCCGCCGTTGCTCGCCGGCTCAGCACGCTCAGCGCCGAACTGGCGGCGGTGCGTGGCGACCCGCCGGTCCCACACCGGCATACGCAGGTGCGCAACCTGCATGCGGTGGAATCGGACGTCGACGTCGAGGAGGTGCCGGCGATCCCGGTGCCCGGGCGGCACGCCTCCCGGGGACTGTTGGCTGTGCTGCCCCCGGGGCTTCGCTTTACCGCAGCCCACCTGTCCTTGATCGCGCTCGTGGTGGCCGCCGGCATCGGGGTGGCAGCCTGGCTCGCGGTCCGTTCCGACCCGGAGCCCGTGCCCAGTCTCGGATCGGTGAGCGAACCGCTGTCACCGTTGGGCGACCCCGGTTCCGCTTCCTCGTCTCCCTCCGGTGCCTTGGCCCCTGTTCCGGTCGGGCCAGCCGCAGCGGGCGCGGCGGGTGACGGGGGAGAGGTGACGGTGGATGTGGCCGGGAAGGTCCGTCGACCCGGTATTGCGGTGCTGCCGCCAGGGGCACGGGTGATCGATGCCCTCAAGGCAGCCGGCGGCGCCCGGGGTGGCGTCAGCACGACCGCACTCAACCTCGCGCGGCCCCTAGTCGACGGAGAGCAGATCCTGGTCGGGGTGGCCGCGCCTCCTGGGGTGGTGGGCTCGATCGGGACCTCGCCGAGTTCGGAGCCTACGGGTGCGCTCGTCAGCCTCAACAGCGCCGACGAGACGCTGCTGGAGACGCTGCCGGGGGTCGGTCCGGTGACGGCGGCGGCCATCATCGGCTGGCGCACCGAGCACGGCGGGTTCACCGCCGTCGAGGAACTGCTCGAGGTGGATGGGATCGGCGAGGCCACACTGGCGGAGATCGCCCCGCACGTGACGATCTGAGTGGGCTGCGCACCGGTGCGCGACCTACGGATGCCACTGCTGGGGATGGGTGCCTGGTGCGGTGGGCTGGCAGCGGCCTTCCTCTCCGGCTGGCTGGCGCTGGCGGGTGTGGCGGTGATCCTGGGAGTGGCGCTGCTGAGGCGTCGAGCCGCAGCCATCGCGTGCGCCCTCGCGGCGCTCGCCGTGGTGGGGGTCTCGCTGCTGCACACAGTCGGGCTCGGCGTCGGTCCGGTGGTCGACCTGGTCGACGAGCAGGCGGTCGTCACGGCACGCGTGTCTCCCACCAGCGACCCGCGCCTGGTCACTGGTCAGTTCGGCGATCTGGTGGTCGTGCGCGCCACGCTGACGCGAGTCACCGGTCGCGGTGCGGCGTACTCCTTGCGGGCTCCGGTGGTCCTGGTGGCTGATGAGACCTGGCTGAGCGTCGCGCTGGGCTCGACGGTGAGCGTCGAGGCACGGTTGGCGCCCGACGACGGCTCGGGCCCGCCGGTGCTGGGGGTCCTCATGGTCCACGGGCCACCGCGTGTCGTGTCCGGCCCCGACCTGTGGTGGCGCGGCGCGGCGGCGGTGCGCGCCTCCATCCGGAAGGCCGTCGCACCTCGTGCGGAACATCCACGGGAACTGGTGCCGGCTCTCGTGGTGGGCGACGACAGCGGCCTCGACCCCTCACTCGCAGCGGACTTCCAGACCACGGGTCTGACCCATCTGCTGGCGGTGTCGGGCACGAACCTGACGTTGCTGGTTGGCTTCGTGCTGATCGTCAGCCGCTGGTGTGGACTGCGGGGTCGCTGGCGCTATCTGGTCGCCGCGATGGGGATCATCGGGTTCGTGCTGCTCGCGCGCACCGAGCCGAGCGTCGTCAGGGCGGCGGCCATGGGCACGGTCGCGCTGGTCGGGCTGGGCAGCAACGGTCGCGAACGAGGCACCCGTTGCCTCGGTGCGGCAGTCTTCGCGCTGCTGTTGATCGACCCGGCGCTGGCCGTGACAGCCGGCTTCGCGCTGTCGGTGCTGGCCACGGGTGGCATCCTTTTCCTGGCTCCCGGCTGGCGTGACGCACTGGCGCACTGGATGCCCGGATGGTTGGCGGCGGCGATCTCGGTGCCGCTGGCCGCTCAGATCGCCTGCACCCCGGTCGTGGCCGCGATCTCGGGGCAGGTGAGCCTGGTAGCGGTGCTGACCAACCTGCTGGCCGCTCCCGCGGTCGCCCCGGCGACCGTCCTGGGGTTGGCCGGAGGTCTGGTCGGCCTGCTCTGGGAGCCATTGGGTCAATGGGTGGCTGCGCCCGCAGCTTGGTCGGTGACGTGGATCATCGTGGTTGCCCAACGTGGCGCGGCCCTGCCGACGGCGGCGCTCGATTGGTCGACCGGACCCGTTGCCCTGAGTGTTCTGACGGCGCTGTGCCTGGCCATCGTCGTCGTCGCGCCGCGACTGCTTCGCCGGCCCACGCTGGGAGTCGGCTGCTCCGTGCTGTTGGTCGTGACGGTGCTCTCCCGCCCGCCGACGTTGGGCTGGCCGCCCGATGACTGGGTGCTGACGATGTGTGACGTGGGGCAGGGAGACGCGCTGGTTCTCAACGCGGGCAACGACGCGGGGGTGGTCGTCGATGCCGGACCGGACCCGAGCCTGATCGAGGGCTGCCTCGACGATCTCGGCATTACCCGGGTGCCGTTGCTGGTGCTGACCCACTTCCATGCCGACCACATCGACGGCCTCGCCGGGGTGTTGGCGAGACGTCGCGTGGCGGAGATCGACGTGACGTCCGTGGCTGATCCTCCCGAGGGGGCGGCCGACGTACGTCGCACTCTCGGCGCAGCGGGCCTCGAGCCCCTCGTTTCGCCCTACGGCGTCACGCGCCGGGTCGGCGACGTGACGCTGCAGTCGCTGTGGCCGGCACCGGGCGGCGCGGTCGACGACGCGGGAGAGAGCGCCCCCAACAACGCCAGCGTGGTGCTGCTGGCCGAGGTGCGCGGCGTGCGGATCCTGCTCACCGGTGACGTCGAGCCCTCCGCGCAGGCTGCGCTGGCCCGCACCCTGGTCGGGCTGGAGGTCGATGTGCTGAAGGTGCCGCACCACGGCAGCCCGCACCAGGGGCTGGGCTGGTTGACCTCGCTGGGTGCCGACCTGGCACTCGTGTCCGTGGGGGCGGACAACGACTATGGTCACCCGAGCCCAGACGTGTTGGAGGCGCTGTCGTCCACCGGGGCACAGATCCGCCGTACCGACCTCGACGGCGACGTGGCGGTGATCGACACGGACGAGGGAATCGCTGTCCGTGGTCGCGGCTAGTGTTGTCCCACCATGGCAGCCACCCCCTCCGCAGCACAGGTTCTCGGCCGGGTCATCCTGGTGACCGGCAAGGAAGAGTTCCTCAGTGAGCGCACCGTCGCGTCGGTGCGCACCGCAGTGCGCGGCTACGACGCCGAGGCCGAGATCGCCGAGTCGGCTGCCAGCGACCTGACGCTGGCCAGCCTCGGGGAGATGGCGGCGCCGTCGCTGTTCTCCTCGACCCGGTGCGTCATCGTGCGGGGCCTGGAGTCGTTGCCCGACGAGACCTACGACGGGATTCTCGCCTACTGCGCCGCCACCGCCGAAGACGTCGCCCTGGTGCTGGTGCATGGCGGTGGCCAGAAGGGCAGCGGGCTGCTCGCCAAGCTCCGCAAGTTGCCGAGCGTGACCGAGGTGAAGTCGGAGGAGGTCAAGGCCTCCCACCTGTCCAACTTCGTCACCTCGGAGGTGGCGATCCACGGAGCCAGGATCACCCCCGACGCCTCGGCCTTCCTGATCACCGCGGTCGGTGGTGATCTGCGCTCTTTGGCGGCCGCGGCCCACCAGTTGACCAACGATTTCCCCGACGAGCAACTCACCGTTGAGAAGGTGCAGCGCTACTTCGGTGGCCGGGCCGAGGCCAAGTCGTTCGCCGTGGCTGACGCCGCCTTCGGTGGTCGCAAGGCGCAGGCGCTCGAAGAGTTGCGGTGGGCCTTGGATGGTGGCACCGCCTCGGTGCTCATCACCTCGGCCATGGCTGGCTCGGCACGAGGCCTGGCCCGGTTCATCGGCGCCTCCAACGGGATGCGGGAGGCCGACCTGGCCCGCGAACTGGGGGTGCCACCATGGAAGGTCAAGCAGGTGCGTGACCAGTCCCGCGCCTGGACCCCCGACGGGATCTCAGCAGCCCTGCGGGCGGTGGCGAAGTCAGACGCCGACATCAAGGGTCAGGCCCACGATGCGGCGTACACCCTCGAGCGGCTGGTGCTCACCGTGGCCGACCTGCGCACCGGCCGGTGAGCAGCGGGCTCGCCGGCACTGGGAGAGTCGGGCGCTGACGCACGAACGCCCCGACGCATGAGCGACGGGGCGTTGGTGAGGTGAAAAGTCAGAGCGTGGCGGAGGTCTGCGCGATGGACGACTTCCGGTTGGCCGCCTGGTTGCGGTGGATGACGCCCTTGGAGACCGCCTGGTCCAGCTTGCGGGAGGCCTCACGGCCGGCCGTGAGGGCCAGCTCCTTGTCGCCAGCAGCAGCGGCCTCACGGAACTTGCGCACGGCGGACTTGAGGCTGGTCTTGACGGCCTTGTTGCGCTCGTGACGCTTCTCGTTCTGCTTGTTGCGCTTGATCTGGGACTTGATGTTGGCCACAGGAGAACCTTTGCTCGCTCGATGCTGTCAGGAA
>JARICB010000180.1 GCA_029264225.1 Nocardioides sp.
GGAAGGGCGAGCAGGCGATCGAGATCACCGCCTCGGCCGACGACCGCGCCAGCGCCGTACTCAGCGTCTTCCAGGACAAGCTGATCAAGCGCGACCAGAGCCTGAAGATCCTCGACGCCTCCGAGCCTCGGCAGTCGGGGCAGGTCTCCAAGATCGACATCACGCTCAAGGAGGGCATCACCACCGAGGATGCCAAGAAGATCTCCAAGCTGATCCGCGACGAGGGCCCCAAGGGCGTCAAGGCGCAGGTGCAGGGTGACGAGCTGCGCGTGACGTCGAAGAAGCGCGACGACCTGCAGGCCGTGCAGCAACTGGTGAAGTCGCAGGACTACGAGTTCGCGGTGCAGTTCACCAACTACCGCTGACCCACCCTTCCGGTGGACCTCCCCGGTGCCGCGTGACACATCAAAGTTGCTGTAACGCCGTGTTACAACTTGTTCACCCCCCGGTTATAACAGGGGGTGAAGAGGACATCACACGGCGTTACAGCTGGAAATTTGGTGATGGGTTGCCCCCGCGCAGACGCTCAGCCTGCGAGCGAGGGTTACAGGGCGGGTACGACGTTCGCGCCGATCGCGGGCGTGAGCCAGACCGTTGCCCCCTCGGTCAGCCCGAGCCTCCTCGCGTGGGTACGGGTCAGCACCACGGACACATCCTCGCCGTCCAGGGTCAGGACGCTTAGGCGCACCTCGAAGCCGATCCGCACGATCCGGGCCACGACGCCTTCTACGGCGCCCGCCAGCAGCGGCGAGCAGGACACATCGACGTCGTGAGGGCGGAGCGTGACCCCGCCCAGCGTCGTGACCTCGCCCAGGAACCCTCGGACGAAGTCGTTGGCCGGCTCGTCGTAGAGCTGGTCCGGCGTGCCGACCTGCTCGACCCGGCCTTCGTTGATCACCACGATCTCGTCGGCCACCTCGAGCGCCTCCTCCTGGTCGTGGGTGACGAAGACGGTGGTGATCGCCACCTCGTCGTGGAGACGCCGCAACCAGTCGCGCAGTTCCTTGCGCACCTTTGCGTCGAGCGCACCGAACGGCTCGTCGAGCAGCAGCACGCTGGGTTCCACGGCCAGCGCGCGCGCCAGCGCCATCCGTTGCCGCTGCCCGCCAGAGAGCTGGGCAGGCAACCGGTGGCCGAACTGAGAGAGGTGGACGAGCTTGAGCAACTCGTCCACGCGGGCCGCAACGGCGGCTTTGGGCTGCTTGCGGATCTCGAGTCCGAAGGCGACGTTCCTCGCCACGGTCAGGTGCTTGAAGACCGCATAGTGCTGGAAGACGAAGCCCACGTTGCGCTTCTGCGGCGGCAGCCGGGTGGCGTCGACGCCCTCGATCGACACGGTGCCGGTGTCGGCGCTGTCGAGGCCGGCGATGATCCGCAGGAGGGTCGACTTGCCACCACCGGAGGGACCGAGCAGTGCGGTCAGTTGACCGGTGGGCAACGAGACGGAGACGTCGTCGAGGGCCACGAAGTCGCCGTACTTCTTGGTGACGCCAGAGATTTCGATGCTCATGAGTGTGCTTCCTTGGGTCGCAGGAGGGAGACGATGACGATGCAGAGCACCGAGATCGCCGCCAGGACGAATGAGGTGGCGTACGCCGCGCTCTGCTCGAAGTTCTGGTACTTCTGTTCGACGACGAGGGTCGCCGTCTGCGTCTCTGACGTGAAGTTGCCCGAGACGATCTTGACTGCGCCGTACTCACCCAGGGACCGCGCCAGCGAGAGCACGACGCCGTAGACGAGCGCCCACTTGATGCTCGGCAGGGTGATGCGCCAGAACGTCTGGCGACCAGTCGCGCCCAATGACCGGGCGGCCTGTTCCTGGTCGTCGCCGATCTCGGTGAGCACCGGAACCACCTCGCGGATGACGAGCGGCAGCGCAACGAAGCAGGTGGCCAGAATCATGCCGGGGCTGTTGAAGATCACCTGCAGCCCAGCCTCCTCCAGCCTCGGGCCGAACCAGCCGGTGCGTCCGTTGTAGACGAGCAGCAGGGCAAGCCCGACCACGACCGGCGACACCGAGAGCGGAACGTCGATGAGTGCCGACAACACTCGCTTGCCCGGGAACTCGAAACGCACGAGCAGTAGCGAGATCGTGACCCCGAAGACGAGGTTGATCGCCACCGCCCAGAGAGCCACCCTGAGAGTGAGCAGGAGCGCGCCCTGCACGTAGGGGTCGACCAACGTGTCGCCCAGCGTCGTGAAGCCGTCGGCGAAGGTCTCCTTGACGATCAGGGAGACCGGCCAGGCCACCAGGAAGAAGACGTAGCCGACGGCCAGCAGCCGCAGCCCCCAGCGCACCAGCGGCGGGGTCCTAACCACGACGTGCCACCCGTCGCTGCACGAGGTCGAGGGCCACGATCACGGTCAGGGCCACTCCGAGCATGACCGACGCAAGCGCCGCTGCCGCGGCCGTGTTGCCGCCCTCGATGAAGCTCAGCACCCGAACCGAGACGACCTCGGTGCGAAACGGCAGGTTGCCGCTCAGCAGCACCAGCGAGCCGTACTCGGAGATGGCCCGGGCGAACGACAGGGCTGCTCCGGCCGCGATCGCAGGCACTAGGCTGGGCAGGATGATCCGCCGGAAGATCGCCAGCCGGGAGGCGCCGAGCGAGGCCGCCGCCTCCTCGACATCGTGGTCGAGTTCCTCGAGCACCGGCTGGACGGTGCGGACCACGAACGGCAGCGTCACGAACGCCAGGGCCAGCATGACCGCCCGCTCGGTGTTGGCCCAATCGATCCCGATCGGGCTCTGGGGTCCGTAGAGCGCGAGCAGCACCAGGCCGGCCACGATGGTCGGCAGGGCGAACGGGATGTCGATCACGACGTCGAGCGCCCGCTTGCCGAAGAAGCTGCCGCGAACCAGCACCCAGGCGATCATCGTGCCGATGACGACGTTGACGACGGTGACCAGCAACGACAGTCCGACCGTGAGTCGGATCGCTGCCCACGTCTGCTCGTTGGACAGCGTCTGCACATAGGTGTCCCAGCCGCCTCCGACCGCAGTGAAGACAAGCGCGGCGAGCGGGATCAGGACGAGCAGGCTGAACCACGTGACCGCGATACCCAGGCTTAACGAGGCACCCGGCGTCAGTGTCGATCGCTCGCGCAGACCGGAGCCCGGCCGACGTGTCCGGGTCGGCCGGGCCGCGCTCGCTGCGGAGGCCGAACTCACTGGGCGGCCCCGGCTTC